>FR890909.1:0-10030 GCA_000436875.1 Oscillibacter sp. CAG:155
GTACGCCCCAGTGGCGCAGCACCAGCCAGTGCCCCAGTTCATGGATCGCCGCCGCGCCCAGCACCATCACCAGCATCCGCCACCCGCTGGCCCAGGCAAACCACGCCAGCAACAGGCAGAATCCGCCGGAGACGCGGAGGCGCCCCTCAGGAAAGCACCACATAGTAGATGGGGTTTAAGTACGTCTCTCCCCTGTGGATCTCAAAATGCAGATGCGGACCGGTGGCCACACCGGTCTCTCCCACCTCCGCGATCTTCTCTCCCTCTTTCACGGAGGTACCGGAGGTCACGGTGATCCGGCTGCAATGGGCATACAGCGTGGAATAATCCCCGGCGTGGGACACAATGAGATACTTCCCATAACTGCTGCTCTCTCCCACCGCCGTCACCACCCCATCGGCGAAGCATCCGATGGCGGTACCGGTGTCCGCCGCGATATCCAGTCCGTAGTGAAACTTCTCCTCCCCTTCCACCGGGTGCTCCCGGTAGCCGAAGTTGGATGTCAGCGTCCCCAGCACTGGAGTACAGTAATCAAACCCTAAAATCGCCTGCTCCAGGCTCACGTTTTCCGGCAGGTTCTGGTCCGAGTAAAGAATATAGGCCAGCGAGGCGACCTCGCTGGTCTGTTCCTGTGCTGCGGCAGCAGAGCCGGTAGTTGTGGTGTCCGTGTCTGCCGGCTGCGCCGTCTGGGCCGCAGCATCACCCTCTGCGGCTGTCTCTCCCTCCTGACGAAGCGTCTCCAATGCAGACGGAAGTTCCACAGGGACGGCACTCTCCGCCGCCGTCTCCAGGACTTCTCCGGTCTGGCCTTCCGCCTGCGGATGGAACACCGCCTCATAGACATCGGACAGCGTGCCGTCCACATCCGCTTCCCCGGAGACCGCCCGCCCGACAGCGGAAAATACGGCCTGTACATCCATATTCTGCTCCATCACGCTGGATAGCGTCTGATTCCACCGTGCCATCTGGTCTGGCAGCAGCAGTTTTGCTGCCACCAACAGCACAAAGATTCCGCCGCAGGCCAGCAGCCGCAGCAAGCACCGCCGTTCCCAAGCACTCAGGGGTTCGTTTTTTCCCCGTGACGCCGGCCTTCTGTTTCGCGGCCCCCCGCTTCTCCGCGGCGCCGCAGCGGCGCTGATCCGACGTCCCGCCTGCCGTGAGGTCATGGTCCTCCCTCCTCCGTCCGTTCTGATCTTCCTGCTGACACCATATGTGGAGACATTCCAAAATATGATTTATCCGCCAGGGCTTGACATTGGCGCCGCAATCCCGTATAATACCTTTTGCTGCATCCGGGTGTAGCGCAGTTGGTAGCGCGCTTGGTTCGGGACCAAGAGGCCGTGGGTTCAAATCCCGCCACTCGGACCAAAAAAGTTACGATTTTTGCAGAAAATAAGCAAGAATCGTAACTTTTTTGCTTTATTTGTTCCACTGAATTTTCCCGTCTTCCCGCCGACCACAGTCTGTACCACAGTCCCTCCTCCCCAGGCGGACCGTCGTTTTCTCCGCCGAAAGGGGCCCTTTGGGCAAAACGGAGAAGATTTCACATCCGCTGTTTCCGGGACGTTACCCGGAAAATGGATGACTCTGCATCATAAACGCGCACCCGCCGGGACTTCCCCGGCGGGTGTTTTTCATGCTCTCAATTCCGCCTTCGCCGCGGCCATCTCCGCCTGCACCTCCCGGATCATAGCCGCCAGCTTTTCCTCGCACTCCGCCAGGGAGTGGGCGTAGATGTTGCGGGGGCGCTTTTTCCCGTCGGGCCATTTGGGGGAGTACTCATTCTGTGTTCTGCCGGAACGAAGGAGCTGCAGGAACTCATCCACAGAGTGGACCATCCCTGCCTCCTTCATGTTCTGGTAGGCACCTCCACGCATCCCTGGAATTCAAACTCCTTGCGGTGCGCCGTATGAAGACCGTCCCGGGGAGCATGCTTTTCCGCCGCTCCCCTTTCAGCTTTGCGGTTCAGGTGTTTCATCGTCGGATACCTCCGTTTCTTCAAAGGGCAGATGGATGGGATAGAGGTCCAGCACAAAGTGCTCCTCTTCAACTTTCGTACTGGGATGGCAGTCCGAGCGGCCAAAGGACACTTCTCCGATCCGGTGGGTGAAGTCCTCCGGGCAGGTGCCCAGGACCACATACTGACAGACGCAGTATTCCAGATCCCCCTTCTCGTCCGGCTCCAGCGGAGAGGTCTCAAAGGGCTTTTCGATGTCCACCCCCAGGGAGTCCAGATACCGGGCCACCTCCGGATAGGCCGCCTTGACCCTGGCGCAGTAGTTCCGGCAGTAGGCGCAGTCACAGATGTTCTCAGGGCCCAGCGCACGGTAATAGGCTCTTGTTTTTTCAATGTCCGTTCGCATCACGGCTTCTTCCCGCCCTTTCTCACCGCAGATTTCAGAAATTTCAGATAATTGAGCAGAATCCCCAGCCCCAGAAACAAAAAGCCCGCTCTTCGCAGGAGACTCCGGTCCCCCGGCAGGAAGGCCGCCAGGAACAGGCATATAATGACCGTCAGGAACAGCGCAGAGGTGAGAAGAAGGCAGAGGATCCGACTCCGCCCGGAGAGTCGCTCCGAGGCCGCTGCGTCCATCGTCCCATGAAACAGCAGATCCAGCACAAATTCCAGCCACATGGAAAGCCCCTCTCACACCAAAAGCCAGTTCTGGCCATCCGGCATGGTACGGAGATTACCCGGGATCCGCTCCAGCACTTCTCCGGTCTCATAATCCCGCACCAGGACCTCCTCCCGATAGTCCGGATCCTCGTACCAGACCCAGGTATACAGCCTGTTTCCTTCCAGAAACGCAAAAACTCATGGTCCTCTATCGCAAAGTCCCGGCGTTCCGGCCAGAGAATTTGGAACCTGTTGTCATGAGCCGACCGGGTCAGCAGAAGGGGCGACGCCTCCAGCATCAGGTTACCGCAATACCTGTGCGGTACACCCTTGCTTTTGATCTGCCTATGTGCGGCAGTACGTTCAACCCTGCCGGTTCCGTCAGGGGGATTCCTGCTCCGCCTGAACCAGTTCCCGACAGATGGAGCGGGCACTTTCTTCCGTAAGCGCCTTAATTTTCTCCAGGAATTGCTCCGTCGGCATACACTCCTTGGTCAGCAGCCACCGCTCCATGGCGCAGACCACCGCGTCTGTGAAAAAGTCCATGGCAAATTGGTCCAGCTGCTTTTGTCCAAAGAGAGTGGAAATGCGTTCCGCCAAGAGCGGCTGGATATACTCCCGGAAGTGGTCACGGAAAGAATTCTGTCCTTTGATTTGCAGGGCCTTCCGGTAAAATCCGTGATTTTGGTAAAAATATTGGCAAATTTTCTCGACAAAGGCCCAGCGCTCCTTATAGTTGGAGTGGCTCACATCCAACTTCTCGTCTTTCAGCAAGGCAATAAACTCGGTATCAAAAATCCAATTCACAAGGTCATATTTGTCCTTAAAGTGATAGTAGAAACTTTTGCGGTTCATATCACACCTCTCACAGATCTGCGCCACATTGATCTTGTCAAAGGGCTGCTCCGCCATCAACTCCTTCAAAGAAGTCGCTAATGCCCGTTTGGTGATATTGGAATCTGCCATACACGGCCTCCTTTTTTCACACCCGTAAATGTTCCCATAAAATCGAGGTACCCATGAGAAGCAAAATAATTCCTCCCACCGTTTCGGCCTTTGATTTGTACCTTGCTCCGAACTGATTGCCGATTTTCACCCCAGCAACTGAGAAAGCAAATGTGGTCAGTCCAATCATGAGAACAGCCGGAAGAATGTCCACTTTCAAAAACGCAAAAGATACACCCACAGCCAATGCGTCGATGCTGTCGGCGACAGCCAGAGGGAGCATGACGCGGGGAGCGAAAGACGCTTCCATTTTTCTGACGGGCTCACGAGATTCCCGGATCATGTGAATTCCGATTGCCGCCAACAGGATCAACGAAATCCAGTGATCCAGGCTTTCGATAACGGAACGGAACCCACTGCCGAGAAAATAGCCCAGCAGTGGCATGACAGCCTGTGCTCCCCCGAACCAGAGGCCCGCAGCCAGGAGGTGTTTTGGCTCCACCCGCTCCACCGAGAGGCCTTTACAGACCGCGATGGCAAATGCGTCCATGGAAACGCCGATTGAGATTGCCGCGAGTTCCCCGATTCCCATAGTTTTTACCTCCAAAAGGAATTCTTCCGGCAGGTAAAAAAAGAGACTTACCTGCCCGTACAGATAAGTCTCGTCATTTAAGATAATACCAGGAACGTTCCAGTATGTTGGTATCACCACACCCAAGTGCTGACTACTCCCTTACATACAAATAAGTATATCATATTGTCAGGACATTCTCAACACAATTCGGCCTTTCCTCTTTGGACAAATCCGTTTGTATGTCCCATTTGTCCCGTGCAACCGCTGCGGAAGTCAGCCGGCCTCATCGGCGGGGTTCAGATGGATCATAATATGCTTCACATCCGGGAAGGCATGTTCCACTTCATCGTGAACATGCTCCGCCACCTTGTGGGCATCCCGTAAAGATGTTTCCCCATCCACCTGGATCTCCAGATCAATATAGACCTTGTTGCCAAACATTCTGGAACGGAGCGAATCCACATGAAGCACGCCGTCCTGCGCAGCAATGTATTTTTCCATTTGTTCATCATAGCTTTCACCGCAGGAGGTGTCCAGCAGCTTGACCACACTGTCTTTCAAAATATCATAAGAAGCCTTCACAATGAACAGGCAGATCACTACGCTGGCCACGGAGTCCATCACAGGAAAGCCCAGCATGGCGCCACCGATGCCGATGAGAGAACCGATGGAAGAAAACGCGTCAGAGCGATGGTGCCAGGCATCCGCCAAAAAAGCCGAGGAATGAATGAGTCTGGCGTAATAACGGGTATACCAATACATGGCTTCCTTGCTCACAATGGAGACGATTGCTGCCACCAGCGCAATCGCACTGGGGATGGCAAGTGTTTCATAGCTGCCGGAAATGATATTCTCCACGCCCACTTTGCCCACGCCCAGGCCGGTCGCCAGCAAAATACTGCCCAAGAGCAGGGACGCAATGCACTCCATACGCTCATGTCCATAGGGATGGGCAGAATCCGCTTCTTTCTTCGAGACCTTTACACCGATCCAGGCAATCACCGTGGTGATCACATCGGAAAAGGAGTGGATCGAGTCGGAGATCATGGCGCCGGAATTGCCCGTGACGCCGGCAAAGAATTTGAATCCGGACAGCACCGCGTTGCCGGCAACGCTGACAAAAGACATTTTGCGGATCGCGGATGCTTCATCAATGGGATTCTTGCGGGAAACGGTGTCAGTCTGCTTGTGTGTGGCTTTCATTGGAAATTCCTCCTGTTCATAGTCTGTAGACCAGATGTTTCTCTTGTCGGCACACATTGAAAAATCTCGTTTCCCCAGGTGAATATAAAAAAGCACCTGCGGGACATACAACCGTCCCGCAGATGCTTTCCATCTGCTGCCATCATGGCCCGGCAAATGACCTGCTGTCATCGCCTGTTCAGTTTGTACTGTTGAGCTCGCACCCCGAGCGGGGATGTAATGCAGTGCAAAGAGTGCTTTTACACTATATGATCAGCGGGCTTTTGTCAAGAATTCTTTTTTTATATTTTGGGACAAACCACAGGTTTTGTCCCAAAATGTAACACCGATACCGGAACTGAGGAAAAGTGTAACGCAAGCGGGCCTTTGCCCAATGAAATCACCCGATTTTATGATTACAATATTCCTCGCATATGATAGATGGATTTTTTGTGGGTCCGGCCGCACTTACCTGCTGGCCCGTATTTGCCCATTTCCCTGTCTGTTCCAGGCCGCCCTGCCGCTGCCGGAGAGCAAAAACCGGGGAATGAGTTTCACCGGCTGATGCTGCGATAGATAAAGCCCAGTATCTCTGCAAAGATGCAATATGTCCTTTCCATCCTCAATGACCCGTTCCATCAATATATTGCGGGTCCGTATACCATAAGTGCTGACCGCGGTCACAGCGGGCGGCGGCTTGATGGGAGTTGTGGGAATGCTTTTGTGTATGCCGCTGGCCGCAGCTACCTATAATCTTTTGAAAGAAGACGTCACCCGACCTCAAGCAAAGGAGTGTATCCGTGTATGAAAAACACAAACGAAAATCCGAGAGAAATCATCCCCTTGGAAGCCCATCCATCCCGCCTGATCCGCCATGTGGATGAGCGGCTAATGTCCTACAACATTGAGATGACCGAGGTAACCGGCGGCACCTTCTGGAAAGCCTATACCGCCGAACAGATTGCCGGTACCGCGGAGTTTCCCGCCGTCACAGCGTTCACCGATGTGACCGCCATGCCGGAGCTTATGGAGTATTATCCTCCTATCGACCTGTACAACGAGCGGCTGCGGGAGCTTGCCAAGCAGCTTGGTCCTGCTTGGGTCCGGATATCCGGAACATGGGCCACAAAGACCTACTACGACTTGGATGGGACTACCGGGGGAAAGGCTCCGGAAGGCTATGCCAATGTTTTGACCAAGGAGCAATGGCTCGGGGTTTTGGACTTTGTTTCCTATGTCGGCGCCAAGCTTCTGATCTCGGTGAGCAACTGTGCCGGCGACCATCCGGACGGCGGGCCGCTGGACCTGACCCAAGCAAAGAAGATCTTCGACTTCAGCCATCGGCATGGGGTAGATATTGACGCCATAGAGTTTATGAATGAGCCCAATATGATGGAGATGTCGGGCGCCCCCAAGGGCTATACCGCCGCAGACTATGCCCGGGACCAAGACATCCTGTATGGGTGGGTCCGGGCAAATTATCCCCACTGTCTCCTGGTTGGCCCGTGCACCACCGGCGACCCCTCTGCGGAAAGCGGGGAAAACAAGGGGTTTGGCGCAGGAATTGCCAACCTGACCAAGACCTGCACCACGCAGGAGCTGCTGGCAGGAACCCGCATTCCTCTGGATGTGTTCAGCTACCACTACTACAATGGGGTTTCAGAGCGAATTGCCGGGGTCATGCCGTCCGCCCACTGGCCCGGGCAGCTGGCCCACAGCGATGCGTATTTGGCTGTTGCACCGGACTGCGCCAGAGCTCATGCCGCCCTCAGAGATCAGTTTGTCCCCGGAGGACAAATGTGGGTAACCGAGTCCGGTGACGCCGGCGGCGGAGGCGATACCTGGGCTTCTACCTATCTGGACGTCCTTCGTACACTGAACGAACTGGGCAGCTATGGCACTATTACCGACGGGATCATCTTCCACAACACACTGGCTTCCTCTGATTATGGCTTCCTGGAACACGGCACCTTTTTGCCCCGTCCTAATTACTTTGCCGTCCTGCTCTGGAACCGGCTGATGGGAACCGCTGTATATGACTGCGAAAAGCTGAACCGGGAAAACGTCCATGTCTACTGCCATTCCCGCAGAGACGGAATCCCCGGGATCGTATATTTGATGATCAACAATTCGCTGACGGACACCATTGCCGCCGCACTGCCCAAAGATGCCCTCCGCTACACATTGCACGCCCAAACGATGCGTTCTTCTACGATTCGACTGAACGGAAAAGAATTAGCCATTTCCGGCAGCTGCAGTACTCCTGAACTGACTCCGCAGCTACAACCTCAGGGTACGGTTCTGCTTGCGCCAGGCAGCTGTACGTTTCTTGTTTTATAAGATCGGCAGGATACAACAACAAATATGGTACCTCTCGGGACGATCAGCCCTTGTATTGCTGCTTTTTGGTTCGGCGTTATCCAGCAGGCCATACGGCAGTTGGTAAAATGATGCTGCTGCCGGAGACGCCCGCAGCCCATCCGCCTCGCTTCCCGCTCGGCAAGACACTCCCGTGCCTCCGGCATGGCCCTCCGGCCTCTGGCGGTCTCTGCCTTCAGAATGGATTCCTCCCCTGACAGCGTATGCAGGATCTGCTCCAGGTGTTTTGAATTCTTATCCAGGGTCTTCGTTACATTTGGCGTAGCGTTCAGCACCGGGGAGTAATAATCCTCCGGTTTCAAAATCCAAAATGCCGTCCCGACCTGTATAGGCCGGGGCGGCATTTCCTGTTACCGTTTGCGGTAGGCATGGATCTGCGCGGCGATTCGTTTGACAAAGGTATCCGCTTCCGGTTCAGATGCATACCAGATATTTGCCTGGCCGAATCCGAACGGAACCGACACTCCCACCTTATGGCGCGGAATCCGCCAACGGGGCTCTTTCCGCTCCTCCACCGGCAGCAGCACCCCCTTGTCCACCGGGGCCTGAACGTTGAACCACCGCTCCCAGCTGGAACCATCTTCCGCATCGATGGGCAGGATCTGGTAATAGCGCCATACCGTTGCGTCTTCATACCAGCCCACCACGCGGGTTCCCACTGAATCCTTTGGATTCTTGGCACACCAGACCACTGTGACATGCTCCGCATGATCCTGGGTCCGCCGGAGGGCACAGCCCCGGATCCGCTCAATCCGCGTCTGATTGTTGGTCTCCCCCCGCGCCTTTGTCTCATAGCTTCCCAGATAACAAACCTTTTCCGGAGCACCGTCTGCCCCAGACACCGTGAAGGGAAGAAAATTGATCACTTCGCCGGCTTCATGATGCCTTGCCACGTAAGCTCCGCCGCTTTGTGGCACAACATCTCCCTGAAGGCCCTGGTATCGTTCCATCCATGCGATGTTACAAAACACGATCCGCTCCTGATCTGGTTCCGGCTGGCGGATAGGACAGATCTTCGGGCAGATCTCGTCGGATTGGCGGAACTGTTCCAGCCATTCCTGCGTCTCTGGGTCTGCCGCGGTAATCGCCCCAGCGCGGACACTCACCGGGAGAGAAAACACCCGCTCGGTACCATCCTGAAACCGCAGGGTCATCCGGTCTCCTTTCTGCGCAGTCACCTCTCCCGCCCCATAGGTCCGGTGGCAGAGAATTTTTCCCAGTACGTTCTGTTGGTTCATTATGGGATCTCCTTCCATTTCTCCCCGTCTCTCCGCTCCTCATGCCGCCGCGTTGACATGGATCTGATCGATGACGCTTTTAGTGTGAGGTCCGTGAACACCTCCACGATGCTGCCGCGATCGGTAAAGGGCAGCTCCTGAGGGACAGACAGGTCCTTCATCATGCCGTTATCGGACAATGTACTCCATGATCTGGTTGATGAAGAGGAGCCGAACAGTACCCCGTCGGGCACGATGCAGGCGCACCGGCCGCCCGGGGGAGAAAGTCACGGAACACGGGCCATTTGTTGTGCTGATTGCCCAGAATGGTGCGCTCGTCCACCTGCACCTCGCCGGCAAAGATGCTCTTGTGAGGCAGAACCCAGCGTGGTGCTCTCCTTGGCCCGCTGATTGGCGGCGTCCAGGTCATGGATGAACATGAGGTAGGTCATCTGCTCCACCACGTCCAGAGGGTTGGTAATGCCGCCGATCCAGAAGAGCTCCCGGAGGCGGTCGATTTTGTTTTTCCGTTCTCCAGTGATCTTGGTCTCTTGCTCCTCGCCGTGGTTCCGGGCATCGGCAACACAATACCTGCCGCCGTGTTTTTGCATTTTTATTTTACCATCCTCCGGCCCATGACACAAGGTCACTGTACCCGATGTGTCAACGCCGTTGATGCAAACAAAAGAGACGGTCCCGGAAACACCGGGACCGTCTCTTTGTATCTTCTTTGTACGACAGAGCTTTTGTCATGCCTGCTGGGAATCTCCGGATTTGGAGGAATCCTCCTCCTGGAAGGTCATATACCAATACTTGTAGCTCCATTCAACCCTGCGGAAAAGCTCGTCCAGATTGTTCCCGGCCAGCTTTTCCATGATGCCCCTGTGGCTCTCGGAAAAATAGGCCACGGCATCATGCTGCAGAATCGTCTCAATGGTCTTATACAGGAAGTCCTCCGTGATTTTTACAATGCTGTCATAGGTGGTGATCACGGCCACGTTATCTGTGGCGGAGGCCAATTCCTGATGGAACGCAATGTCCTTTTTTGCGATCACCTCCACATCGTTTTCACCCGAGCAGAGGTATTGTTCCAGATCATCCTGAATGGCGTTCAGA
>FR890909.1:10093-20573 GCA_000436875.1 Oscillibacter sp. CAG:155
AGTTCCTCCAAAATTCCATTGTCCAAAAGTTTTCGGAGCCCGATGAGATCGCGGTGGGCACTCTCCTTTTGGAGAATAATTCCGTACAGCATAGGGTCCAGTATTTTCGGAGAAAAACCATCACAGACATAGGTGCCGTCCGCTCTGCGGACTTCCAGAATCCCATAGGCCACCAGAATGCGAATGGCCTCCCGAATCGTATTGCGCCCCACGCCGAACGCTTTCACCAAATCAGCCTCGGTGGGAATTTTCATTCCCGGCTTGAGCTCTCCGCTCATAATTGCGCTGGTCAGCCGTGATACCACGCTGTCCACCATGGATTTGGCCTTGATCGGCGAAAGATACTCACTTCTCACTTCTCTCATCAGATTGTTCCTCGAATTTCACGGTTTTGTTGTTTGAATGCGCACCAGAAGTTTCTCAGGCCTGTCCCGTCCCGACTGTCACCTGCATTTTATCCTCGTAATACCGCACCAGTGCTGCTTGATCTTCATTGATATAACCGTTGTCATTCATCCAATCCATCACCCGCAGCACCACATCGGTAAGCGGCAGGTCCACATCCATCTTATGGGCATAGTGCTTGGCATTGAGAATATCTTTCCGGTGCACGGCAATCCGCGCCCCTGGTTCAAAATCCCGATGCAGGACTTTCGGGACCTTGTTGTCATACAGCGGTCCGCCGGCAAATCCGCCCCGTGTCGCCTCGAACGTGGTCTGCAGATCGATTCCCGCCTTTGCGGCAAATGCATACCCCTCCGCAATAGCTACCAGAATCGCTCCGCCGATCATGTTGTTGACCAGCTTGGTGGTATCGCCGCTGCCGGGGCCGCCGGTATACACCGCAGTACCCATACAGGAGAGCACCGGTTCCACCGCATCAAACGCACACCGGTCTCCGCCGGTCATAATGGAGAGCGTCCCGGCCTCCGCCATGGGGTTTCCTCCGCTGACCGGCGAATCCAGCAGGTACATCCCTGCCTCCTTCGCCTTCCGGTACAGATCCAGAATAATGTCCGGCGCGGCGGAGGACAAGTCCACGATCACGGTTCCCGGCTGTCCCAGCCGGATCGCCTCTTCTACAGAGTGGCGGATGATTTCATGGGTGGGCAGCATCTGGAGGATCACATCGCAGGTCCTGTACAGTTCATCCACGCTGGCAGCAGCAGTTCCGCCGGCGGCCTGATATTTGTGCAGTTGCTTTTCACTGACATCAAATCCTACGACTTCCACGTCCGTCTTCCGGTCAACGTTCAAAGCCATATGGAGTCCCATGACGCCAAGTCCTAAAAATCCAATTTTTTTCATTATATCACACCTTCCAAAATATGCAAGGGAACAGAATCACTGTACCTTTTGTACGGTCATTCTGTTCCCCATGCAAACAAAGATTTTGTTGTGATCTGGTTTACTGCGCCAGCACGCTGGGGAGCCAGAGGGTAAACGACGGCACATAGGAGACCAGCAGCAGTACTACCAGAGAAATCGCGAAAAACGGCAGGCAGGACTTGAACGCACCGCCCACACTGGTATCGCCCAATTTGGTTCCCACCAGCAAAGACACACCAACCGGCGGAGTGATGCAGCCGATGTAAATATTGATGCAGGTCAGAATTCCGAACTGGATGAGATCAATGCCGAAGGAGTTGACCAGGTTGAGCATCAGGGGGACCATCATCACGATAATGCAGTTGCCCTCCATCAGGCAGCCCAGGATCAGGAAGATGATATTGATCATCAGCAGCACCACAAACTTGGAGGAAACCAGGGACGTCATCGTCTCCATGAACAGCTGCGGCAGCTGAGAGGAAATCACCACGTATGCAGACGCCTTGGAAAGGCCCACCAGAATCATGATGGCGGATACGGAGATCGTGGTCTCATAGAGGGTGTTGAGCAGGTTTTTGAAGCTCACCGTGCGATAGATAAACATGCCCACGATGGCGGAATACAGTGCGGAAATGGCAGCCGCTTCGGAAACCGTGCAGATGCCGCCGAAAATCAGGCCAAGAACGATGATGGGCATGAAAAGGGCCCAAATGCTGTCCTTGAGTACCATGAGCTTTTCTCTGGCAGTGGTCTTGGGCTGCTTGGGCAGCTTCATCTTGTGGCCGTAATAGAGCGTATAGGCCAGGAAGCAGACCGTGCAGAATACTGCGGGAATGGCAGTCGCCATAAAGAGCTTCTGAATGGAGCACTCCGTAAGGCTGGCATACACCACGAGGGAAATGGAGGGCGGGATCATGGGGCCCAGCAAGGAAGAGCAGCTGGCGCAGGCAACGGCATAGTTCTTGTCATAGCCGTTCTCCTTCATGGCCGGCACCGTCATGCCGCCCACAGCGGCAGCTGTTGCCACTGCGGAACCAGAAATGGCGCCGAAGAGCGCAGAGGAAAGCACCGTAACGGAGGCCAGGCTGCCGCGCACTCTGCCAAGGGGAACATTGGCCGCCGCGATCAGTTTTTGTGTAATGCCCTGCGCCATGATGTTGCCGGCAAGGATAAACAGCGGGATGCACAGAAGCGAGGCTGAGTTCATACCCAGGAAGGTCTTCTGCGCAATGGCCTCCAGCGGGAATCCGGCCTGGAGCATGGCGACAAGGGTCGCGATACCGATGGAAAGATAGATGGGCAAGCCCAGAAACGCCAGGACCAAAAGCACGACAAAGATGATAATTCCTGCATTCATATGTTACGCCTCCTCTTCGCCGGCCGGTGCCGCGCCTTTTCCCAAAAACAGCAGGAAATTCTTGGCGGCCACTTCCACGGCGAACAAAATCACCAGTACAGCGCCGATGGGGAACGAATAGTAAATATCCCGCATCCGCAGAGGCAGCGTGGTAGAGGCGCCGGTGGCATGCTCGATCAGGCTGACACCATAGATGCAGAACACCACCATAAATACGATGGCAACCACCGCGCTGATGGCGGAGATCAGATGGCGGACACGCTGGGAAAAAAAGGAGAGCAGAAAGTCCACCTGAAGATGATTGTCATGGCGAACCGCAATGGGAATGCCCAAAAAGACACTGTAAATCATCAGATAGAGAGAAAGTTCCTCGCACCAGGGCTGTGCGTGGCTGAAACAATAACGCATGATGCATTGGTAGACCATGATCAATGTAATGGCCGCCAGCAGAATGATCTCCAGGACCTTCAACACCTTCTGCAGTCCATCCAACATGCGGCTGTAATAGGTAAGCACCGTGTTCATCTCCTCTTGTTCAATTCTGGGAGAGCAGCGTTTTGAAGCTCTCCTCCAAAACGCTGCTTCTCCGTGGAATTCTCACTTCCGTAAACGACCTTGCCGAACTCAGGCAGCGTTCGCGGCGGGGTCCGCAGCCTTGATGGCATCCGCATAGGGAACCAGATCCGGATACTTCTCTTCCAGGAATCCGTCCAGTGCCTCCTGCCAGGCGGAGACGTCGGTCTGGATGAACTCGCAGCCAGCCGCTTCCACCTCGGGCCGAACCTCTTCGGTAGCCTGCAGCACGAGATCTGTGCAGTACTTGCCGGCCTCCACAGCCGCTTCCTGAATGATGGTCTGGTACTCAGCGGGCAAAGACTCGAAATAGGCCTTGTCCATGATGAAGGAATCCGTGTTGTACACGTGGTTGGTCTCGATGATGTAATCGCAGCACTCATCCCAGCTGAGGCTTGCAACGTTGGTCAGGCCGTTCTCTGCGCCGTTGACTGTTCCCTGCTGAATCGCGGTGAACACCTCGCTGCCGCCCAGAGGCGTGGGCGTGGCACCCAGCCACTCCCAGGTGTCCAAGTAAATGGGGATGGTGGGAACGCGCAGCTTGAAGCCGGCGGCGTCAGCCGGGGATTCGATCTTCTTGTTGCTGCACACCACACGAACACCCTGCAGACCGGCGCCCAGGATTACCATGCCGCAATCCTCGCCCATCTGGTTCATGATGTCCTGACCGACTTCGCCTTCCCAGACAGCCCGCCAGTGGTCAACACCGGAATACAGATAGGGGGCCGCCTCGATATTTGCGAGAGGAGAAAGAGAAGCCAGGTTGCCGATGGATTCATACACGATGTTGCAGATGCCCAGACTCAGGCCCTCCAGGCAGTCCGCTGTGTTGCCCAGAGAAGAGCTGGGGTACAGCTCCACGGTGATCGCTCCATTGCTCTTTTCGTTGACCGTCTGCGCAAATACCTCAGCGGATTTGTACACGGGGTCCGTCTCACCGATGCTCAGGTGCATCTTCATGGTGTAGGTCTGGCCAGACTCACCATCACTGCTGCCTCCGTCTGAACCGCAGGCGGTCAGCAGGGAAACGCTCATTGCCGCACACAGCAACAGGGCCAAAATCTTCTTTTTCATAATATCTCCCTTCGTTTCATTGTTCGTTGCATGAACAGTTTTTTTATGTCCCGCAGCCTTGTTATGTCACCGCTCCTCTTCAGGAAACAGCACGGGGACCGCCTTCACCGGGTCCAGCTTTCTGGACATCCGAACGCCTTCCAACTCCGCGATGACCAGCTCCACGGTCACCAGCACATGGTTTCCTTCCTTCAGGTGCCCACCGTACTCGTTTCCCTCCGCGTCGGCAAAGCTGGCGTGGATGTGCGGCGCCGCCGCCCCGTCTGGTTCGCTGCAAATGATACCGTTGAGGCCCACCAGTTCAATGGGCGTAGGCCGGCCCAAAGGCGTCACATACCCATAAAGCCCCGGCTTTCCCGGCATCTCCTGCGGATCGAAAAATGTGCAGCCGTCCAAGCTTCCGATGCCGGAGAGGATCACGCCGTTGGAGATCTTGTGCTCATCGCAGTACTTCTGAATGGAAATCAGCACATCCTCTCCCGGCTCGATCCGAAGCACATGCACACGCTTAATCGCTCCTGCCGCATATTTCATGGTTTTCTGTCACCTTTCTCCCGGATACAAAATCATCTTTCCCGGTACGCCATTTTCGATCTGCTCCAGGGCCTTGTCAAAATCCTTGAGCGCAAACCGGTTTCCCATGACATGTTCCAGCTTGTAATAAGGACCCTTCATCACCTTGGCAAAATCGGACCACGTATCCCAGATCTTTCTGCCGGATACGCCCGTCAGCTCCACTTCCCGGTAAATGAGGTCATTGGTCAGATCCAGCTCCACATTCCGGCTGGGAAGTCCCACGCACACCAGTTTTCCGGCGGCACGGACACAGCGCAAACTGGACTGGATCGCCGTACCGGCACCGGTGATGTCGATGGCCGCATCTACGCCGACGCCGTTGGTCAATTTGAGCACTTCCTCCTGCAGCTGGCATTTTCCGCTGTTGATCGCCGCATCCGCGCCCATCTCCCGGGCAGTCTGCAGACGCTCATCCACCAGATCGCAGGCAATCACCAGCTTCGCGCCAAAGGTCTTGCAGGCACTGACAGCCGTCAATCCAATAGGACCGCAGCCGCTGACCAGTACTGTTTTCCCGGCCACTTCGGCGCTCTCCACGCCATGAACGCCTGCACCCATGGGTTCAAACAAGCAGGCCGTCTCATAGGCGATGTCGTCATCCAGCAAAAAGGTATTTTTCGCGGGGATCTTGGCGTATTCCGCGAAAGCGCCGTTTTCCGTTGCGCCGAAAAGCCGGACGTTTTTGCAGATGTGAGGCAGGCCGTTTTTGCAGAACCAGCACGTTCCGCAGGGGATATGCGTCTCACAGGAGACGCGGTCCCCCACCTTGCGGTCGCGGACATTTTTGCCGACTTCCACAATGTCTCCCGCCGTCTCATGGCCGGGAATCAGCGGCGTTTTCACCCGCGCCTGGGACCACTGGTCCCACTCCATGATGTGGAGATCCGTTCCGCACACCGCGGTGCAATGGATTTTGATGAGCACTTCATCGTCGTTGATCTGTGGAATCGGCAAATCGGTGCGATAGACGAATTTTCCAGGGGCAGAGGTCTCCTTGACAAGACCACACATGGTTCCTTTCAAGGCCGACTCCCCCTTATTCCAGATACGCTTTGATCTGTGCAGTTACCGCTTCGGTGGAAACACCGTACAGGTTCTGCAGCGTCTCCAGCGTACCGGCTGCCAGATACTTGTCCGGCAGGGCGATCTTCTTGAGCACCGCAGAGACCTGGTTGTCCACCAGGAGATTGGCTACCAGGCTGCCCAGACCGCCCACCACGGTATGGTTCTCTGCCGTGATAACCAAGCGGTCGGACTTCTGGATCTCCTTGAGGATCGTCTCCTTGTCCAGCGGCTTGATGGTGGGCACATGCAGCACTGCCGCATGAATGTTGTCCTTCTCCAATGCTTCGGCGGCATCCAGGCAGCGCATGGTCATCTCACCGCAGGAGATCAGCAGCACATCGGCGCCGTCCCGCAGCAGCTTCGCCTTGCCGATCTCAAAGTGATAGTCGTACTGATCCAGCACCTTGGGAACGCGATTGCCCCGCAGCAGCCGCAGATAGATCGGCCCGTTGAATTCGGCGGCCGCCCGGGTGGCCTGCTGCATCTCTACCGCGTCACAGGGATCAATGATGGTCAGATTGGGCATGGCACCCAGAATCGCCAGATCGTCTGTAGCCTGATGGCTGGGACCGTAGCCGGACTGCAGCCCCGGCAGGCCGCCGATGATCTTGACGTTGGTGTTGTGCTCGCAGATGGCCTGGGAAATGAAGTCGTAGCATCTTCTTGCGATAAAGGTAGCATACGTGGTGGCAAAGGGGATGAATCCCTCCTTGGCCAGGCCGCTGGCCGCGCACATCATCAGCTGCTCAGACATGCCCACATTGTAGAACCGATCGGGGAACGCATCCCGGAAAATGTGAATGTCCGTATATTTGGCCAGATCCGCGCTGAGGCCGACGATCCGGTCATTTTCCTTGGCCAGCTCAATCAGCGCATTGCCGAAGGGCTCCGCCATGGTGGGATGATTTGTCACGACGTTGGAGTCGCTGATCACACTCTGAATACCGCTGCTCATTAGTCCTTACCCCTTTCCAACTCATTGAATGCCCGGTTCCAGCCCTCTGCGTCGAGGCTGATGAAGTGACTCTTCGGATTCCCGATCAGGAAAGAAAGACCGGTTCCGGGAACGGTATCGCAGAGGATCACATGGGGCTTCTTCTCCGTGGAGGTTCTGGCCTTGTCCACCGCCTCCATCACCTGAGAGATGCTGTTTCCGTTGATGCGCTGGACATCGAAGTTAAAGGCCTTGAACTTCTCGTGCAGGGGCTCCGTATTCAGCACGGAGCTGGTCTTGCCGTCGGCCTGGATGCCGTTGACATCCACGATGCCGATAATGTTGTCCAGCTGATAGCTGCCGGCGGACATGGCCGCTTCCCAGGTAGGTCCTTCCGCCATTTCGCCGTCGCCCATCATTACGTAGACCTTGGAATCGGAGTTCTTCCGCTTCAGGCCCATGGCCATGCCGACCGCAATGGGCATGCCCAGACCGATGGAGCCGCCGGAAATTTCAATGCCGGGTGTATATGCGGGCATGCAGGACATCGGCAGCCGGCTGTTGTCCAAGCCGTACGTGTCCAACCACTCTTTCGGGAAGAAGCCCGCCTCTGCCATGGCGGCATATACGGCAATGGCATTGTGCCCCGCCGAAAGCAGGAATCTGTCGCGGCCTTCCCACTTGGGATCATCCGCATGATACCGCATGGCATGGAAGTAGAGAACTGTTAAGTAGTCGGCAGCACCCAGCGCCTGCGCAATGAATCCACGCTTGTCCACATATGCCATTCTCAGGACATTCTTGCGGACTTCATACGCTTTTTCGATGAGGTCTTCTTTGTTCATAGTATCTCCCTTCGTTCTTTGAGTGTTAAGTCCAATATAGGATGTTTATACGATAATACTATCACCTCGATATTATGACGTCAACATCCAATCATTAATAAAAATCAGCTCTGTTTTTGTCTATATTACACATCTCTCTGCCTATATGCTCAGATGAATCAAACGTCAGGATTAAATATCCGACCCATAAATTCTGATTTTGCTCCAGCTGACCTGTTCCGGGAAGGCGGCTTCCCACTATGCTGCCGGCATATTGTAGGAAGGTTCAAAAGACGCTATCATAAACTCGTATCTATCTGATCTGAGGAGGGGGTTGCGTGACAACTACGACAGCGGCAAAGCACCTTTGCTACAACTGTTTTCAGGAGCGTCCCGAGGGCGGCGGCCCCTGCCCGCACTGCGGCTTCGACCTGGCAGAAAATGAGAAAAAGTTTCCGGTGGCCCTGTGGGCCGGCACGCTCTTGAACAACCGCTACATCGTGGGGCGGGTGCTGGGCCAGGGCGGCTTCGGCATCACCTATCTGGCCTGGGACACCAAGCTGGAGGCCCGGGTGGCCGTCAAGGAGTTCATGCCCAACGAGATCGCCACCCGTATCGGCACCACGGTGTCGGTCGCTATGGAGAGCCGGACGGAGGACTTTACTTACGGCGCCCAGCGGTTTCAGGAAGAGGCCCGGACGCTGGCCAAGTTCATGGGCCAGCCCAACATCGCCGGGGTGACGGATTACTTCGACGAAAACGACACATCCTATTTCGTCATGGACTATATCGAGGGCATCTCCTTCAAGACCTACATCGCCAACCACGGCGGCAAGGTCAGCGTGGAGGACGCCTGCAATGTCATGATTCCGGTGCTCCAGGCCCTCACCGCCGTCCACGCCGAGGGCTTTATCCACCGGGACGTGACGCCGGACAACATCTACATCACCAAAGACGGCATGGTCAAGCTCCTGGACTTCGGTTCCGCCCGGTACTCCATCGGCGACAAATCCAAGAGCCTGGACGTGATTTTAAAGGTGGGTTACGCCCCGAAAGAGCAGTACATCCGAAGAAGCCGCCAGGGCCCCTACACCGACGTCTATTCCTGCGCCGCCTGCTTCTATGCCGCCATCACCGGGTACCTGCCTCCCGAGTCTCTGGAGCGGCTGGACAAGGATGAGCTGGTGCCGATCTCCCAGCTGGGTATCGACATTCCGGAGTATCTGGACAAGGCCATTTTAAAGGGTCTGGCCGTCCAGCCGGAGGATCGGTTCCAGAGCGCCGCGGAATTTTTGGAGGCCATTGAATCCCAACGGGTGGTGGAGGTGCCCGGCGCTGCGGACGCAGCACCACCGGCACCGGCGAAAAAGAAGCGTACCCCGTTCCTGATCGCCGGGATCGCGGCGGGAGTGGCCGTCGTGCTGGGGATCGGGATCGCGATCGGCGGAGGAGACCGGACAGCCTCCGGGCCGGATGGGCAGGAAGTGCAGCTGATTGAGGCGGAGGTCCCGTCTATCACCATTGCCGGACAGGAGTACAGCACCGACCTGACGGAGCTGAGCCTCGACTCCATGCAATTGACGGATGCGGATATCCAGCCCCTGCGGTATATGGTCAACCTGACCCGGCTGGATCTGCGACAGAACCAGTTGACGGACCTGTCTCCGCTGGCGGAGCTGACCCGGCTGAAAAGTCTGGAGCTGCGTGGAAACAACCTGTCCGACCTCTCGCCGCTGGCAAATCTGGCGGAGCTGGAGGAGCTGCGTCTGGGCGGAAGCGGAACAGGCCTGGACAATCCCAACATCTCCGACCTGTCTCCCCTTTCTAACCTGCACAAATTGGAGACGCTGTCACTGCCCAGGCAGGCCTCGATCGGGGATCTGTCCCCGTTGTCCGGTTTGACCGGTTTGAAATCACTGACCACTGACGGCGTCTCCTCCGATGCCGCTCAGCAGATCACAGATCTCTCCCCGCTGGCAGAGCTGACCAATCTGGAGGTTCTTCATCTCTTATCCTGCGGAACAAGCGATCTCAGCCCCTTGTCAAATCTCACCAAACTGACAGAGCTTCGGCTGATCGGACAGCTGTCATTCACGGATCTGACCCCCATAAGCGGGCTGACCGAGATGCGGGTTCTGGAATTTACAGCCCAGGGCAGCACGGCCCTGCGCATCAAAGATCTGACGCCTCTGGCAGACATGACAAAGCTGGAGTCTCTCCGGATCTATGCAGACAGTCCCATCAGCCTGCACGGACTGGAGGGAAAATCCGCGCTGCAGACCCTGTTTTTGTCCCAGCACAATGACTCCTTTGCCTGTATGGACATCGAGGCTTTGTCCGGATTGACCAATCTGACGGACCTGACGCTGTGGATCGACGATCAAACCACCGATCTTTCCCCGCTGTCCGGCCTGACCAATCTGCGCTATCTCGATTTATACGCCTGGAATGTACCGGCCCTGTCTGATCTGTATTTTCTGAGGGAAATGCACAATCTGCAGTCTCTTACGCTGTATGAGAGTACGGTCACGGACATCTCGGTCCTCGGGACACTGAGCAGCCTGCAGACCGTCAATATCCGGGAGTACGGCAATGCGAAAATCACCGACTGGTCTCCCGTGGATCACGTACCCAATGTGACGCGGGAATGACGGCATTTCAAACCAAGGCGATTGCTTTTTTCCGCATAGCTGAGCAGCAGATCTCTCGGATACCGTTCCGGCAAACAAAAATCCAGCCGGGCGGCGG
>FR890910.1:0-6320 GCA_000436875.1 Oscillibacter sp. CAG:155
GGCAGGCATCTTCTCCAGGTCCTGCTCCATCTTGTCGCAGGCGGAGAGCAGCGTGTCGGTGAGCTTGCCGATTTCCTTGGCAGTGGAGGTCTCATACTTGCAGGCAACGCCCATGCCGTCCTTGCTGGCAGCCCGCTGGCACAGATCGGAGGCGTAGCGGGAAACAGCGGGCAGGATCTGATGACGGATCATATCCACCATGGTCTTGGCCTCAATGGAGATGACGGCGGAGTAGTTTTCAATGTGGATCTCGGCACGGGCCTCGATTTCTTCCTTGGTGTAGATGCCGTGCTTGATGAACAGGTCCATGTTCTTCTTGGCAGTGTACATGGGCAGGGCATCCGCCGTGGAGGCCAGGTTGGAAAGGCCGCGCTTCTCGGCCTCGGCGATCCAGGCGTCGTCATAGCCGTTGCCGTTGAAGATAATCCGCTGATGCTCGGTAAGGGTCTTTCTGATGAGCTTCTGCAGATCGGACTGGAAGTCCTTGGAGGTCTCCAGCTCATCGGCAAACTGCTTGAGCTCCTCGGCCATGATGGTGTTCAGAGCGATATTGGGGCCGGAGATGGACTGGGAGGAACCCAGCATCCGGAACTCGAACTTGTTGCCGGTGAAGGCCATGGGAGAGGTGCGGTTGCGGTCGGTGTTGTCCTGGGGAATGGCGGGCAGCACGTCCACGCCGACCTCCAGCGTCCGCTTGCCGGAATCCTTGTGCTCCGTGCCCTTGATGATGGAATCCACTACGCCGCCCAGCTCGTCGCCCAGGAAGATGGACAGTACGGCGGGAGGAGCCTCCTGAGCGCCCAGACGGTGGTCATTGCCGGGGAAGGCCACGGTGGCCCGCAGGAAGTCCTGATAGTCATCCACGCCCTTGATGAAGGCGGCCAGGAACAGCAGGAACTGGGCGTTCTGGCTGGGCGTGGAGCCGGGCTTGAAGAGGTTCTTGCCGCTGTCGGTGGACAGGGACCAGTTGTCGTGCTTGCCGGAGCCGTTGACGCCGGCAAAGGGCTTTTCGTGCAGCAGGCACACCAGACCGTGGCGGTCGGCCACCTTCTTCATGACCTCCATGGCCAGCTGGTTCTGGTCGCAGGCGGTGTTGGCGTCGGAGTAGATGGGGGCCATCTCGTGCTGAGAGGGCGCCACTTCGTTGTGCTTGGTCTTGCTGAGGACGCCCAGGGCCCAGAGGGTCTCGTCCAGGTCCTTCATGTACGCGGCGACCCGGGGCTTGATGGCGCCGAAGTAGTGATCCTCCAGCTCCTGGCCCTTGGGGGGCTTGGCGCCGAACAGCGTCCGGCCGCAGAAGCGCAGGTCCTCCCGCTGCTTGTAGAGCTCCTTATCTACCAGGAAATACTCCTGCTCGGGACCCACCTGGGCGGTGACACGCTTGGTCTCCGTGTCGCCGAAGAGCCGCAGAATCCGGATGGCCTGACGGCTTACCTCGTCCATGGACCGCAGTAGGGGAGTCTTCTTGTCCAGCGCTTCGCCGGAGTAGGAGCAGAAGACGGTGGGGATGCACAGAGAGCCCTCTTTGATAAAGGCGAAGGAGGTGGGGTCCCAAGCGGTGTAGCCCCGGGCCTCAAAGGTGGCGCGCAGGCCGCCGGAGGGGAAGGAGGAGGCGTCGGGCTCGCCCCGGACCAGCTCCTTGCCGGAGAACTCCATGATGATCTTGCCGCCGCCCACAGGGGAGATGAAGCTGTCATGCTTCTCGGCGGTGACGCCGGTCATGGGCTGGAACCAATGGGTG
This sequence comes from Oscillibacter sp. CAG:155, assembly GCA_000436875.1. Classification (GTDB taxonomy): domain Bacteria; phylum Bacillota; class Clostridia; order Oscillospirales; family Oscillospiraceae; genus Oscillibacter. Next base: position 1,742 of record FR890910.1, read on the forward strand.
TAGTGGGTGGCTCCCTTCTCCACGGCCCACTGCTTCATGGCCTCGGCAATCTCATTGGCGGTGCCGATGTCCAGAGAGGTGCCGTCGGTGATGCAGCGTTTCCAGGCGCTGTAAGAGGCGGTGGAAAGCCGCTCTTTCATGGTCTCCTCGTTAAAGACCAGACTGCCGAACAGTTCAGGAAGTTTCATGGTGGCGCTCATACTGGTTCCTCCTTCAATTTTCTCTCAAATATATGACTAAGGTTATCCTATCATAAAACGATGGAAAGACAATAGGTAATACTTCTAATTTTCTGCGGGATTACCGGCCGCTCTCACCGTAGTTTGCCAGACACCGGGCCGAGGGGTCGTCTACGTTGCAGCCCTCCCAGGCCTTGTTGGGCATCCAGAAGTCCTGGATCATCCGGGCCTGACCGGGGTAGTACTTTTCAAAAATCTCCCGGTAGAGCAGGCTCTCCTTGGTGAAGGGCGTACAGTAATCATACTTTTTGCGCAGCCGCTCGAACTCATCGTCGGTGTATTTCTCCTCAGCGTAGGCCTTCAGGTCGTCCACCATGGAGTGGCCCACGGCATCGGAGAAGGCGGCCTTCTGACGCCAGAGGATGTCGTCCGGCAGCAGATGGTCCTTTTCAAAGGCATGGCGCAGCAGGTATTTGCCCATGTTGTAGGTGTTGAGCTTGAGCTTGGGGTCCACGCTCATGACGTAGCGGACAAAGTCCAGATCGCCGAAGGGGACCCGGGCCTCCAGAGAGTTGACGGAGATGCACCGGTCTGCCCGGAGCACGTCGTACATGTAAAGCTCATCCACCCGCTTTTTGGACTCCATCTGGAAGGCTTGGGCGCTGGGGGCGTAGTCGGTGTACTTGTAGCCGAAGAGCTCGTCGGAGATCTCGCCGGTCAGCAGCACCCGGATGTCGGTCTGCTCATGGATGGCCTTGCAGCAAAGGTACATACCCATGCTGGCCCGGATGGTGGTGATGTCCCAGGTGCCCAGCATGGCGATGACTTCTTCCAGGGAGTCCAGCACCTGCTCACGAGTCATATAGACCTCCGTATGGTCGGCGCCGATGTAGTCGGCCACCTCCCGGGCGTACTTGAGGTCGATGGCGTCGGTGTCCATGCCGATGGCGAACGTGCGGATCTTCTTGCCCAGCACGACGGAGCTGATGGCACATACCAGGGAGGAGTCCAGTCCGCCGGAGAGCAGGAAGCCCAGCGGGGCGTCTGCGTCCAGCCGCTTATCCACACCGGCGATCAGCTTGGTACGGATGTTTTTGCACACCGTTTCCAGATCGTCGGTGGAGTAGGACTTGACGGTGGTGAGGTCCGCATAGCGGACGAATTTGCCGAAAGCGTAATAGTGGCCCGGCGGGAAGGGGAAGATCTCCTTGCAGAGGCCCACCAGGTTTTTGGCCTCGCTGGCAAAGACGATGGCACCGGCGCTGTCGTAGCCATAGAACAGGGGACGGATGCCGATGGGGTCCCGGGCGGCGATCAGAGAGTCGCTCATGGAGTCGTAGATGATCATGGCGAATTCCGCGTCCAGCCGGGAGAACATGGAGAGGCCGTATTCCCGGAACAGGGGCAGCAGAATCTCGCAGTCGCTGCCGCTGCGGAATTCGTACTTCTCACTGAGCTTGCGCTTGATGGCGCGGAAACCGTAGATCTCGCCGTTGCAGACCACAAAGTCGTCGCCCAGCTGGAAGGGCTGCATGCCTGCCTCCGTCAGGCCCATGATGGCCAGCCGGTGGAAGCACAGATACCCGCTGGGGGTCTCGATGATGCGGGACATATCAGGACCCCGGGAGAGGGTGCGGTCAAAGTACTCCCCGATCGCTTCCTTGGGCAGAGTTTTTTTGGAAAATCCCATAATTGCACACATGAAAAAAGCACCTCCGGATAAAAAACGCAGCTACATCCTAAAAAAATTTTAGGACGAATAGCTGCAATCCGCGGTGCCACCTAATTTGCCCCCGTGAAGGGACCACTTTTCAAGGCTCCAACAAGCCCGTGTGATGTAACGATCACAACTCGTCGCACTTACTGGCGGTTGCCCGCGTTCAGATTGCAGCTACGGAGTGTTCTTCCCACAGATTCTTTGTACGGGGTTTCCACTGCCCCCCGCTCACTGAGACGGAACGTCTGCGGTACTTTTCTCCATCAACGCCGTTGCCGATGGTTTAGTTTTAATGGTTGGAGTTTACCACTGGATGCGGAGTGCTGTCAATATCAGAATTTACAAAAACTGGTGTCTACAGCGGTAAAATTTTTCGGGAGTGATGGAAAAGCGGGGCGGAATCCATGGCACAAAAGGGCCCCGCAGACGGCAAAAAGCCGTCTGTGGGGCTGGGCAAATCGAAGATTACAGGTTGATTTCCGGCTTTTCCGTGCTGGCGTCCGCCAACAGGGGACGGACCTGGGCCAGAAATGCGTCCACCTGCTCCGGGCAGCGGCCGATATAGGCGGAGGGAGTGAGGACAGCTTCCATCTCCGCCTCCGTCATGCCGAAGGCGGGCTCGGCGGCCAGCCGGGCCAGGAGGTCACACTTCTTGCCCTCCTTCATCTGGGCGGTGGCGGCCATGGAGTTGGTGCGGATGATCTCGTGGAGCTCCTGGCGGTTGCCGCCCCGCTTGACGGCCTCCATCATCAGGTTTTCCGTAGCGATGAAGGGCAGGTACTCCCGTACGGTGGCGTCCACCACCTTTTCATTGACGTGGAGCCCGTCGGTGACGTTCTGGGCCAGACGCAAAATGGCGTCGGCGCACAGGAATCCTTCCGGCATGGAGATGCGGCGGTTGGCGGAGTCGTCCAGGGTCCGCTCCAGCCACTGCACGCTGGCGGTCATGGGGGCGTTCATGGCGTCGGCCATCAGATACCGGGACAGGGAGCAGATCCGCTCGGAGCGCATGGGGTTGCGCTTGTAGGCCATGGCGCTGGAGCCGATCTGGTTTTTCTCGAAGGGCTCTTCCACCTGCCGGTCGTGCTGCAGAAGGCGAATGTCGTTTGCCATGCGGTAGCAGCTCTGAGCGATAGAGGACAGGCAGTTCAGGATACGGCTGTCCACCTTCCGGGGATAGGTCTGGCCGCAGACCGCAAAGCAGGTGTCAAAGCCGAACTCGGCGCTGATCTGACGGTTCATCTCGTCGATCTTAGAGCCGTCGCCCTCAAAGAGGTCCATGAAGCTGGCCTCGGTGCCGGTGGTACCCCGGCAGCCCAGAAATTTCATGTGGGAGAGAACGAAGTCCAGTTCCTCCAGGTCGGCCATCAAATCCTGCATCCAGAGGGTGGCCCGCTTGCCCACCGTCACCAGCTGGGCGGGCTGATAGTGGGTATAGCCCAGAGTAGGGGTGGCCTTGTACTTCTCAGCAAATGCGCTCAGGTTGCCCAGCACCGCCAGCAGCTCACCCCGGAGATACTGAAGCCCTTCCCGGTAGATCACGAGATCCGCATTGTCGGTGACATAGCAGCTGGTGGCGCCCAAGTGGATGATGCCGGCGGCGGAGGGAGCGGCCTTGCCGTAGGTGTAGACGTGGGCCATCACGTCGTGACGCACTTCCTTCTCCCGCTGGGCGGCGGTCTCATAGTCGATGTCGGTGATATGGGCTTCCAGCTCGGCAACCTGCTCTTCCGTGACGGGGAGGCCAAGGTTGTGTTCCGCCCGGGCCAGAGCCACCCACAGCCGCCGCCAGGTCTGGATGCGCTTGTCGGCGGAGAACAGGTGCAGCATGAAATCGGAGGCGTACCGGGACGCCAGGGGGGATTCGTAGCGGTCTTTGGACATGGTAGAGGTCCACCTTTCTTCGATTTAAAAGTAAGGAGGCACCCAAATGGGTGCCTCCAGAGAGTACAGTCTGTTTCGCCGGAGGCGAAGCGATTTATGATAGGGAGATCGAGGGAAAAGCGGCGATCGCAATGCCGCAGCGGTGCGAGCAGGCTCCCCCTCGAAGGATTACCGGATGATGATGGAATCCCGCTCGGGACCTACGGAGACATAGGTGATGTGGCAGCCGATTTCCCGCTCCACGTACTCTACGTAATCCCGAGCCTCCTTGGGCAGGTCCTCCCACTTCCGGACGCCGGAGATGTCGCACTTCCAGCCGGGCATGTACTCCATCACGGGCTTGGCCTCGGGCAGCAGGGAGGGGAAGGGGAACTCGTCGGTCTGCTGGCCACGGAGCTCATAGTGGGCGCAGACAGGGATCTTGTCCATATAGCTGAGCACGTCCAGCTTGGTCAGGGCGATGTCTGTGGCACCCTGGCACTGCACGCCGTAGCGGGTGGCCACGATGTCGATGGGGCCCACGCGGCGGGGACGGCCCGTCTTGGCGCCGTATTCCGCACCGGCCTGGCGGAGCTGCTCCGCCTCTTCGCCGAACCACTCGCAGGTGAAGGGGCCCTCACCCACGCAGGAGGAGTAGGCCTTTACCACGCCCACCACCTTGTCGATCTTGGCCTCGGGATAGCCGGAGCCCACAGGCGCATAGGCGGCGATGGGGTTGGAGGAAGTGGTCATGGGATAAATGCCGTAGTCCAGGTCACGCAGGGAACCCAGCTGTGCCTCGAAGAGGATGCTCTTTCCC
>FR890910.1:6360-24831 GCA_000436875.1 Oscillibacter sp. CAG:155
GCAAAAATGCGCCGGTGTCGCAGATGAAGGGCTTGATCTTCTCGCCGAAATCGGCAACCCAGGCCTTCAGGTCGTCCATGGTATAGGGCTTGGCGCCGTAAACCTTGGTGAGGGTCAGGTTCTTCCACTCCAGAATGTCCGCCAGACGGTCCCAGAGCTTTTCCGGATACAGCAGCTCGCCGGCCATGATGGTCTTTTTCTGGTACTTGTCGGAGTAGAAGGGAGCGATGCCCTGCTTGGTGGAGCCGTACTTCTTGTCCTTGAGGCGGGCTTCCTCCAGACCGTCCAGATCCCGGTGCCAGGGCAGCAGCAAAGAGGCCCGGTCACTGACCTTCAGGTTCTCGGGGGTAATGGAAACGCCCTTGCCGGTGACATCCATGATCTCGTTCCACAGGCTCTCACAGTCCAGTGCCACGCCGTTGCCCAGAATGTTCACCACGCCCTTGCGGAAGATGCCGGAGGGCAGCAGGTGCAGCGCGAACTTACCCTGCTCGTTGACGACGGTATGGCCGGCGTTGCCGCCGCCCTGATAGCGGACGACCACGTCATAGTCCTGGGTCAGCAGGTCCACCATGCGGCCCTTTCCCTCGTCGCCCCAGTTGATGCCTACGATGGCGCAATTTGACATATCAAAAACCTCCCGGTTTTAATTTACGAAGACTGCCGGCGCCCCGGCTTTTTCCAAAAGCGCCGAACCTTACTTATTATATCGGGTGAATCCGCATTAGTAAAGCACAAACTTGTTATGTTCAGCATAAATTTCGCTAATAAGGTCGACCTATTTCCCGGTGTGCTGCCGAGGATTTGCCTGAAACGAACGTGCGTTCCGCCTGGCACGGCAGTACTGGGAAGAATATGAGGGAGGCGTTTCGAAGGGGCCGCAGACAGTTGGGAAAGGTGCGGTTTGTCTTTCCAAATCAGGACGAATGTGATATACTGTGCGGGAAAAAATGAAAAAGGGGTCGTGTGCATATGGCAGCCATTGGCTTTGATAATCAAAAATACCTGACCACCCAGTCTGCCCACATCAAAGAGCGGATCGCCCAGTTCGGCGGCAAGCTGTATCTGGAATTCGGCGGCAAGCTGTTTGACGATTTCCATGCTTCCCGGGTGCTGCCGGGCTTTGAGCCGGACAGCAAGGTCCGCATGCTCCAGCAGCTCAAGGAGGATGTGGAGATCGTCATTGCCATCAATGCGGCGGACATCGAAAAGAGCAAGGTCCGGGGAGATCTGGGCATCACCTATGATGACGATGTCCTGCGCCTCATTGATATTTTCCGGGGCCTGGGGCTGTATGTGGGCAGCGTGGTGCTGACCCGGTACGACGGGCAGGCGGCGGCGGACGCATTTTTGAAGCGCCTCACCACCCTGGGAGTGCGCTGCTATCGCCACTATCCCATCGCGGGTTACCCCTCTGATGTGCCCCACATCGTCAGCGACGAGGGCCTGGGGAAAAACGACTATATTGAGACCAGTCATTCCCTGGTGGTGGTGACGGCCCCCGGCCCCGGCAGCGGCAAGATGGCCACCTGCCTCTCCCAGCTCTATCATGACCACAAGCGGGGCATCACCGCAGGTTATGCCAAGTTTGAGACCTTCCCTATCTGGAACCTGCCTTTGAAGCATCCGGTGAATCTTGCCTATGAGGCTGCCACGGCGGATCTGGATGACGTGAACATGATCGACCCCTTCCATCTGGAGGCCTACGGCAAGACCGCCGTCAACTACAACCGGGATGTGGAAATCTTTCCGGTACTCAGCGCCATTTTCAAGAAGATCCAGGGCAGTTCCCCCTACCAGTCCCCCACGGACATGGGCGTCAACATGGCCGGCAACTGCATCGTGGACGACGCCGTGTGCTGTGAGGCCAGCCGGCGGGAGATCCTGCGCCGGTACTACACCGCCTGCGTGGACTACAAGCGGGGCAAGGCCGGGGAAGAGCCTGTGCGGAAGCTGGAGATGGTGATGCAGCAGGCCGGCGTCACACCGGAGATCTGCCCCGCCGTGTCCGCTGCCCTGCTGAAGGCGGAGACCACCGGAGGCCCTGCCGGTGCCATGGTGCTGCCGGATGGCCGGGTGGTCACCGGCAAGACCTCTGACACCCTGGGCGCTGCCTCTGCGCTGCTGCTCAACGCCCTCAAGGCATTGGGCGGCATCGGGGACCAGTTTGAGCTGATCTCTGCCCAGGTGCTGGAGCCCATTTGTCGGCTCAAGACGGAGTATCTGGGCCACCAGAATCCCCGGCTCCACACCGACGAGGTGCTGATGGCCCTGACCATCTCCGCTCTCACCAATCCCCTGGCGGAGCTGGCCCAGCAGCAGCTGCCCAAACTTCGGGGCTGCGATGCTCACTTTACCGTGATCCTCAGCGAAGTGGACGAGAGTCTTCTCAAGCGGCTGGGCATCAACGTCAGCTGCGAGGCCCGGTATGAGACGAAGAAGCTGTACCATAAGTAAGTAAACAGCGCGGGATACCGCGGTTTCCGCACCGGATTCCGGCGGAATCACATTGATATTCAGGAAAGGAAGTCCCATGGACCCCATCATTCAACAAATCGCCGCAGAACTGAACAAGCAGCCGGACCACGTGGAAAACGTGGTCCGGCTTTTGGACGAGGGAAACACAATTCCCTTCATCGCCCGCTACCGTAAGGAACTCCACGGCGCCATGGACGATACGTCCCTGCGCACTTTGGAAGAGCGGCTCCGGTACCTGCGGGGCCTTGCCGAGCGCAAGGAGGCGGTGAAGTCCGCCATTGAAGAACAGGGCAAGCTGACGGCGGAGCTCTCCGCCGCCATCGACACTGCCGCCACGCTGGCGGAGGTGGAGGATCTCTACCGGCCCTACAAGCAAAAGCGCCGCACCCGGGCCACCATTGCCCGGGAAAAAGGCCTTGCCCCTCTGGCGGAGACACTGATGGCCCCCGGCGCTCCGGACCCGATAACGGAGGCCGCCAAGTATGTGGATGCGGAAAAGGGCGTGGAGACGGCAGAGGATGCCCTGGCCGGGGCCAGCGACATTGTGGCGGAGACCGTCAGCGATGATGCCGCCCTCCGGGGAAAGCTCCGGGAGCTGCTGATGAAAAATGGTTTTCTCCATTCCCAGGCCGCCACGGAGGAGGACAGCGTCTACCGCCTCTACTACGACTTCACCCAATCTCTCTCCAAACTCCAGGGCCATCAGATCCTGGCCATCAACCGGGGCGAGAAAGAGGAGAAGCTGAAGGTCAGTGTGGGGCTGGACCGGGAGCTGGCACTGCGGACCGTGCGCCGCAGCGTGGTGATTCCCGGCAGCGCCGCCATGGACTTTCTCAGAGCCGCGGCGGAGGATGCCTATGACCGCCTGATCTTCCCCTCTCTGGAGCGGGAGGCCCGGGCAGCCCTCACCGACAGCGCCAACGAGGGGGCCATCGGTCAGTTTGCACTGAACCTCAAGCCCCTTTTGATGCAGCCTCCTGTCAAGGGCAAGGTCACCATGGGCCTGGACCCGGGGTACCGCATGGGCTGCAAGGTGGCGGTGGTGGACGGCACCGGCAAGGTACTGGATACCGCCGTGGTGTACCCCACCCACGGGGAGCGGCAGAAAAAAGAGGCTATCGCGGTGCTCTCCCGCCTCATTAAAAAGCACGGCGTGGAGCACATCGCCATTGGCAACGGCACCGCCAGCCGGGAGACGGAGCAGATGGCGGTGGAGCTGATCCATCAGGTCAACGAGACCGGGAGCCATGTGAGCTATATGATCGTCTCCGAAGCCGGGGCCAGCGTATACTCTGCCAGCCCCCTGGCGGCGGAGGAGTTCCCTGAGTACGACGTGAACCTGCGCAGCGCCGTGTCCATCGCACGGCGGCTCCAGGACCCCCTGGCAGAGCTGGTGAAGATCGACCCCAAGGCCATCGGCGTGGGTCAGTACCAGCACGACATGCCACCCAAACGGCTGGACGAGGCGCTGGGCGGTGTAGTGGAGGACTGCGTCAACGCCGTGGGCGTGGACGTGAACACCGCCTCACCCTCGCTTTTGCAGCACGTGGCGGGCCTCACCGCCACCACTGCCAAGAACGTGGTGGCCTACCGGGAGGCCAACGGTCCTTTCACCTCCCGCAAGCAGATTCTGAAGGTCCCCAAGCTGGGGCCCAAGGCCTTTGAGCAGTGTGCGGGCTTTTTGCGGGTGCCGGAGAGCAAGAGCGTTCTGGACAATACCGCCGTCCATCCGGAGAGCTACGCCGCGGCGGAAAAGCTCCTGGCGCTCACCGGCCATACCCTTGCCGATGTGGCGGCGTGAAACCTGGGGGACCTGCCCGCTCAGGTGAAGGCCTGCGGCGAAGAGGCAGCCGCGGAGCAGTGCGGCGTGGGCGTGCCCACCCTGCGGGACGTGGTGGGAGAGCTGATGAAGCCCGGCCGGGACATCCGGGACGAGTTGCCCAAGCCCATCCTCCGCACCGACGTGCTGGAGATGAAGGATTTGAAGCCCGGCATGGTGCTCACTGGCACCGTCCGCAACGTCATCGATTTCGGCGTGTTTGTGGATATCGGCGTCCACCAGGACGGCCTCGTCCACATCTCCCAGGTGGCGGACAAGTTTATCCGGCACCCCTCGGAGGTGGTGTCCGTGGGAGACGTGGTCAAAGTGGTGGTGCTGGACGTGGACGAGAAGAAAAAGCGCATCAGTCTCTCCATGCGCCAAGTGAAAAATCAGTGACCGCCGGAATAAGGAGGCCGATCTATGATTTTGACCATCGAGGAAGTCAACGATCTTCTGGACGAGATGGCGGAGGGATTTCCCACCGTCCTCTTTGATGAACTCAACGGCGGAGTGAATCTGCTGGAGGAGGCCCTGCCGGACCCCGAGTTTCCGGAGGGGGAGATGTACATCCTGGGGGAGTACTGCGAGGACTGCCTGGGTCGGTACATCAATCTCTACTACGGGTCCTTTGCCGCACTGGCAGAAAAAGAGGATTGGGACAGGGAGACCTGGCGGGAGGAACTGGTGACCACACTCTCCCATGAGCTGACCCATCACATGGAGTCCCGGGGCGGACTTCACGCCTTGGACGACCGGGACGCGGAGGAACTGGCACAGTGGCGTCAGGAATACGGGCTGGACGAATAGGGAAAAGCGGGGGCAACGAACCGTTGCCCCCGCTTTTGTATATTTGTTAGAAGAGAGAAGCCGGATCTGACGGCGGAGGAACAGGCGCTGTGTCCAAGATATGGTCCGGCAGCGCCGCCGCCAGGAGGCAGGCGGCCTGATAGAGTTCCTCCTGCGTCAGTGCCAGACCCATCCGGGGCAGGCGTGTCTCCACCAGCGCCACCTTTCGGGAGAAGGTGCGGGCCAGTACCAGCCCCTGGTCGGTGAGATGGATCTTGCCGTACCGCTCCCGCTCCAAAAGCCCCCGCTGGGCCAGAATGCCCAGCATCCGGGTGACGGAGGGACAGGAAACCTGCAAGGCCCGGGCCACCGCCGCGGCGCCTACGTTCGATGTTTTCTGAGAGAGCGTGTAGATTGCCAGCAGATAGCGCAGATGGGTACAGGTCCATTCCACGTAGAAAAACCTCCTCTGTGGTGAAAAACGGAGGCGCGGACAGGGAACTCTGTCCGCGCCTTTGTCTGCGGTGTTTACTTGCCGTGACAGGCGCCGCCGCAGGAACCGCAGTCCCCGCCGCAGGAGCAGCCGCCCTTGCCGTGTTTGCGGTTGTAAATGCTGCGGCCCACAATGGCCGCGAAGATGGCCAGAACAATCAGCGCGCCGATGAGGGTAGGTGCATTCATAAAATCCGCCCTTTCTTACTTGGCCGCTTTGATCCCTGCGGCGCGGACGGCGCTGACATGCAGCCGGCCGTCCTCGTACTTGTTTCTGCGCAAAAGCAAATAGCCTAAAAATACCAGAGCCAGCACACCGGCCATGGTGCCGATGCCGAAGGACACCTCGCCCGTCACCAGTCCGCCCAACTGATAGATCATCAGCGACACCAGATAGGCAAAGCCGCACATATAGCCGATGGCGGCCATCGTCCACTTGGGACTGTTCATCTCCCGCTTGATGGCACCCATGGCCGCAAAGCAGGGGGCGCACAGCAGATTGAAGACCATGAAGCTGTATGCGGAGAGAGCGGTGAAGTGGGAGGCGATGGAGGCCTGGAGGCCGGGGTCGCTCTCCGTCAGGTCCGCACCCAGGCCGAAGAGGACGCCGAAGGTGGAGACCACGTTCTCCTTGGCGATGAGACCGGTGACGGTAGCCACGGTGGACTGCCAGTTGCCGAAGCCCAGGGGGGCAAAGATCACGCACACGGCACCGCCGATGGCGGCCAGCAGGGAGCTGTTGTTGTCCTCTACCATGCCGAAGCCGCTCTCTGTGAAGCCGAAGCCCTGAAGGAACCACAAAATGATGGAGGAGGCCACGATCACCGTTCCGGCCCGCTTGATGAAGGACCAGCCCCGCTCCCAGGTGGCCCGCAGCACGTTGCCGGCAGCGGGGGTGTGGTAGGCGGGCAGCTCCATGACGAAGGGAGCGGGGTCACCGGCAAAGCCCCTTGTCTTTTTCAGCAGGATGCCGGAGGTCACGATGGCAGCCACGCCGATGAAGTAGGCGGAGACTGCCACCAGGCCGCTGCCGCCGAAGATAGCGCCGGCAAAGAGGCCGATGATGGGCATCTTGGCACCGCAGGGGACAAAGCAGGTGGTCATGATGGTCATTCGCCGGTCCCGCTCATTTTCAATGGTGCGGGAGGCCATGACGCCGGGGACGCCGCAGCCGGAGCCGATGAGCATGGGGATGAAACTCTTGCCGGAGAGGCCGAACTTGCGGAAGATCCGGTCCATAATGAAGGCCACCCGGGCCATATAGCCCACGTCCTCCAGCAATGCCAGCATCAAAAACAGCACCAGCATCTGGGGAACAAAGCCCAGCACCGCGCCCACACCGGCCACGATACCGTCGGACACCAGCCCGGTGAGCCACTCGGCGCAGCCCCAGCTCTCCAGCAGAGACCGGGAGCCGTCCTGGAGCCACGCACTGCCCAGCACGTCGTTGGTCCAGTCAGTGAGGAAGGTGCCGAAGGGGCCCATGGCGATCCAGTAGACCAGGAACATCACCGCCGCGAAGATGGGGAGGGCTGCAATCCGGTTGGTGACCACCCGGTCAATTTTGTCGGACATTGTCAGATCGTGTCGTGCCCGGCCCTTCTGCACGGCTTTATCCACCACGCCGCTGATGTAGGCGTAGCGCTGGTTGGTGATGATGCTCTCGGCGTCGTCATCCAGCTCCTGCTCACAGTCCTGGATGTGTTTTTCCAGATGGGCCTTCAGCGCCTCGTCCAGCTCCAGTTCCGCCAGCACTTTTCCATCTCGCTCAAAGAGCTTGATGGCATACCAGCGGAGATACCGTTCCTCCACCTTGCCCTGGATGGACTCCTCAATGTGGGCGATGGCGTGCTCCACACTGCCGGTGAACACATGGGGCAGCTCGCCGGAGCGCTGGGTCAGTGCCAGCTCCATGGCTTTTTCCACTGCCGCGGTGCTGCCCTCGCCCTTGAGGGCGCTGATTTCCATCACTGTGCAGCCCAGGGCCTCGCTGAGCTTCTTCCCGTCGATCCGGTCGCCGTTTTTCCGCACCAGGTCCATCATGTTCACCGCCACCACCACCGGCAGCCCCAGCTCGATCAGCTGAGTGGTGAGGTAGAGGTTTCGCTCAATGTTGGTGCCGTCCACGATGTTCAAAATGGCATCCGGCTGCTGGCCCACCAGGTAGTTCCGGGCCACCACTTCTTCCAGAGTGTAAGGGGAGAGAGAGTAGATGCCGGGCAGGTCCTGGATGATCACATCCTTATGTCCCTTGAGGCGGCCCTCCTTCTTTTCCACCGTGACGCCGGGCCAGTTGCCCACGTATTGATTGGAGCCGGTCAGATCATTGAACAGGGTGGTTTTTCCGCAGTTCGGATTGCCGGCCAGTGCAATTTTCAGTTCCATCATGCGCTCCTTCCAAATGTTAGCTAGGACTAACTCTCTTCCTGAATAAAAGCGGCCTGCTGCCGCCCTGGTTACTGCACTTCGATCATCTCAGCGTCGGCCTTACGGACACTGAGTTCGTATCCCCGTACGTTGAGTTCCATGGGATCGCCTAACGGGGCGACCTTGCGCACGTGGATCTCCACGCCCCGGGTGATGCCCATGTCCATAATCCGCCGCTTGGTGGGGCCTTCCCCGTGGAGCTTTACCACCGTGGCAATTTGCCCCACCCTTACATCTTTCAGTGTCTTCATTGCTGCTCCTCCTCAAATCAGAATGCGGACCGCCATGGATGCGTCCAGAGCGATCCGGCTGTCCTTCACCTGCAAGATCAGATTTCCGCCGATCTTGCTGACCACCGTGGTCTCCGAACCCACCACAAAGCCAAGTTCCGCCAGGTGCTGGCGGATTTCATCCCTGCCGGTAATTTTTCGAATGGCGGCCGTTTCGCCGATTGCGGCCATGGTCAAAGGGATCAATGCCGTCCTCCTCTCCCAGGAAAGTGCCGGGCCCATTTATAGAGTTAGCCACAGCTACCTCTCTTGCTGACTGCAAGTTTATACTAACTAACTTCTGCTTGTCAACCCCCGTTTTGGAGGGAGAGTGCATTTTGGTTAGTTTTAGCTAACTTACGAGGGCGCAATTCTGTAAAAATTGCGGCATTTGTGTAAAAATGGAGAGCGGCCGGAAAAGGGGGATTGACAGTGCAAGAGGGGTGTGATATTCTGCCCATGAGGTTAGATAAAACTAACCTCATGGGCGGGCAACTGGGCAGCCCGCCGGTTTTTTAGAACGAGGTTAGTAGATGCAAACATTCGCGAATATGTTTCAAGCGGAAAGGAAGGAACCACACAATGAATCGACTTGCAATTGTATACTGGAGCGGTACCGGCAACACGGAGGCCATGGCGGAACAGATTGCGGAAGGTGCCCGGGAGGCCGGTGCGGAAGTGGAGATGATGGGTCCCGGTTTGTTTTCCGCGGCCCGGTTTTCCGAGTTCGGTGCAGTGGCCTTCGGCTGTCCCGCTATGGGCAGCGAGGTGCTGGAAGAATCGGAGTTTGACCCCATGTTCACAGACCTGGAAGGTGCTCTGAGCGGAAAGAAGATCGCCCTGTTTGGCTCCTATGGCTGGGGCGACGGACAGTGGATGCGGGACTGGTGTGCCCGTTGTGAGGCTGCAAATGCCAATCTCTATGATGAAAACGGACTGATGGCCCATGAAGCCCCCGATGACGAGACCCTGGAGGCCTGCCGGGAGCTGGGCCGGAAACTGGCTGCCTGGTAACGATTTCCCCCGGTCAGCTTCGAAAGGGCGGACCTGATGATACAATCTCCTTTTTTCCTCAAAGCCCCCGTATGGCATGCCGTACGGGGGCGACTCCTGTTTGGGGACGTTTGCCGGGCGATTCGACCGGGGCGTCAGGAGAGCGGAAGAAGTTTTGTGGTAAACACAGAAAGGCGCCCCGGTCAGGGGCGCCTTTCCATATGGGGGGAGAGAGCTGCTGCGGAAAGGGAAAATGCCGTCAGGCCTGATGGTGCTTGGTGACCTTCTTGTCGATGGTCAGGATCTCGCCCTGCGGCTCATAGACCACCTTGATATAGGCAGATACCTTGGGGGCACCGGCCCGGATGGCCACGTGCTGGCACTCCTTGACAATGTCCATCAGCTGGTCGTAGTCATTGCCCTCGATGGTGGTCTCAAAGGGGCCCACGTAATAATGAAGGCCGGTGCTCTTGATGTAGTCGATCACCTCGTCCACAATGCGCACCAGCTCGTCGTCGTTCTCAGCGGCGGGCAGCGTCTGAATCGCAACACTTGCAGTCATAAAGAATCCTTCCTTTCTATGGTTTGCCGCGTCGGCGGCGGGAATCACAAAGCCTCGCGCCAGTCCCGGATGGTCTCATCCGCCAGGGCGGTCATCTCCATCCAGCGGCCGGCGCTGTTTTCATCATAGACGCCCACGGTGTAAAAACCGGCCTGTTTGGCGGTGCGGGCGGCGTAGATGGCGTCCTCAAAGGCGGCGGTGTCCGCCGGTGCGGACCCCAGACGGCGGGCGGCCTCGAAAAAGACGTCCGGGCGGTCCTTGCCGCCGCCCACGGCGTCACAGCTGAGGAGAAACTCGAATTGATCTGCCACGCCCAGCCGTTCCAGACACAGCCGGGCCAGGGGCTCCGGCGTGGCGGTGGCCACGCACAGCCGGGCGCCCCGGCTCCGAAGGGCTTGAAGATATCTGTCGGCACCGGGCTTGAGGGGAACGTCTCGGCGGTAGTGCTCGTCCATCACGGCATTCATCTCCGCCGCAATGGATTCCGGCGTGCCGGAGAGGGCAAAGCTCTCGATGAACAGCGCGGCGGACTCCGTCATGGTCATGGGCTTGATGCGCTCCAGCACCGGCTCCACATTTTCCGTGACGCCCTTCTGCGCCAGAAACTCCCGGCCCAGCCGCTTCCAGTAGCCCATGGAGTCCACCAGGGTACCGTCCATATCAAAAATGCAGAACTGCTTATCCATGGGAGGCCACCATGGCGCGGGAGAGCTCCAGAAGATGCCGGGTGGCTTCACCGGGATCGGGTTGGGCGAAGATGGCGGAGACCACTGCCACGCCGTCCACACCGCTGCCGGAGAGCTGGGAGAGGTTGCCGGCGTTGATGCCGCCGATGGCGACCACCGGAATGTCCACAGCCTCGCAGATGGCCCGCATCTCCTCCCGGCTCAGGGACTTGGCGTCCTTCTTCGTGGAGGTGGGGAACACCGCACCCACGCCGATGTAATCCGCGCCGGCGGCCTGGGCGGCCACGGCGGTCTCCACCGTGTTGGCGGAGATGCCCAGGATCTTGTCGGGACCGATCATGGCCCGGACATCCTTGCCCACGATGTCGCTCTGGCCCACATGGACGCCGTCGGCGTCCAGCTCCAGGGCGATGTCGATGGCGTCGTTGACCACGAAGGGCACATGGTGCTTTGCGGCAGTGGCCTGCAGCTGCCGGGCCTCCGCCAGGAAAGCGCCGTGTTCCATCTCTTTTTCCCGGATCTGGAGGAAGGTGGCGCCGTTTGCCAGTACGTCCTCCACCACCTGGGCCAGAGTCTGGCCCTCCTTGAGCCAGGAGCTGTCTGTCACCGCATAAAGCAGCATGGCCTTGCGAATCTCATCCTTGGTAAATCTCATAGCGCACTCCTTTTTCCAGTTGTTCTTCCGTCAGGTTGAAAATGGCGTCGATCAGGTCGTTACGAAATGTGGCGTTGCCGGTGCCGTGTTCCAGACGCCGGGCCTCCGCGATCTCTCCGGCCACGCCCATGGCGGCCATGGCCGTGCAGGCGGCGGTGAAGGGGTCCTCCGGCATGGCACCGCAGAAGGTGCCCATCAAAGAGGTCAGCATGCAGCCGCTGCCGGTGATGCGGGCCATGGTGGCGCAGCCGTTGCGCAAAATCACGGTCCGGCTGCCGTCCGTTACCACATCCATGGGGCCGGAGACCGCCGCTACGGCGCCGGTCTGCCGGGCGAGAAGCCTGGCAGTCTCCACGGTGCGGGAGAGAGTATCCGCCGTCACCACATCGCCCTGGCCTACGTCTACGCCCCGGCCCACCTGCTCCCGCAGGGCCAGGGCCCGGATCTCCGAGGCGTTGCCCCGGATGGCGGTGAAGTGGACCTGATCCAAAAGTCGGGCGCTCTCCTGCCGGCGAAGCTCCGTTCCGCCAGCGGCCACCGGGTCCAGCACCACCGGATGCCCCGCGTGATTGGCAGACTGGCCTGCGGAGATCATGGAGTCCACCTTGCCGATGGCTCCCAGGTTGCACACCAGCGCGTTGGCACCGGCGGCGCTTTCTGCTGCCTCCCGGATGTCATCTGCCATGGAGGGGGAGCCGCCGGCGGCCAGGATGATGTTGGCACAGTCGTTGACTGTGACAAAGTTGGTGATGCACTGCACCAAGGGCGCGGCATCCCGCACCCGGCGCAAAGCTGCTGTAAATTCCATCGTTTGCTCCTTTCAGCGATTGAGCTGGGCCAGCATCCGGTCCAGCATGCCGGTGCGCTTGAGGATCAGCAGCACGGCCAGGCCCATGCAGCCGCCAACCACGGCGGCGGGAGTGTAGAAGGGGATGTAATAGAAGGGGGACTGGGCGTCCAGACCGTAGAAGAGCTTCATCAGCGGGTAGGACACCATGGCGCCCACAAAGCCGGTGCCCACCACTTCACCCAGCAGAACCACCCAGAAATTGTGGAATTTCCGGTACAGAAGGCCGCCCAGGATGGGACCGAAGATGGCGCCTGCCACCGCCTGGATGGTCCGGCCGCTGAGCATCCGCAGGATGCCGCACAAAAGCGCCGCAGCAAAGGCATACCAGGGGCCCACGAACACGGCGGCCAGCACGTCCACAAAATGCTGGAAGGGGGCCATGGCGGGGAAGTAGACGAAGGTGTTGAGGACGAAGGCCAGGCAGGCGAACATGGCCGTCAGGATCATTTTGCGGGTGGCGACACTCCGGGAACGGGTCAGGGCCGGGGCGGCAGAATCGGATGAATGGGACATGGTTGAATCCTCCTTGTCAAATCTGGTTTCAGGAGAGACCGGGCACTGTCTGCATAGAAAAAAGCGGAATCCCCGCAAGGGGGATTCCGCTTGTCGCGTCCGTTTGCCGCAGGTTTCGCCGGCGCCTGCCCGGTGAAATCTGCGGAAAGATCGATCTTCGTTGCATCCCTACGTTGGCATTACCCAAATCAGGTGAGGTCGAGGGAAACACCCTCCTCTCAGCCCTCTTTCGAGAACTCCCTTGCAAGCCACAGTATAGACCCCGGGACAGGGCTTGTCAAGCCTTTGACAGGGCTGCGGCCGGCGGAGAGGGGATTCTGCCGAAAAAGTTTCACCTGCGTTTTACACGATGCTGGTGCTATCTTTTGCAATGGACTGCTACAATGGTACCAAGGTCAAATCACAGCGTGAGTTGAAAAGGGGGTTTTTCCATGCTTCCCTGTCAGGCAGGCTGCCCGGATCATACGCCCGGCTGTCATAAGGACTGTCCCCGCTGGGCCGCATATCAGGCAAAACAGAACGTCCAGCGGCAGAAAAAGAAGGATTATCTCAACTATTACAACGAACTGTGTGCCACTGTGACACGGCAGTTTTCCGCCCTGTGCGTCCGCCGGCACCCGGTATGAGCGGGGAAAATCTCCGCCGCGGCGTAAATCCTGGGTGAAAAACCGGCGAACAGCTGGCAGAAATGAAAGAAGGACGCCTCGGGAGGAGGCGTCCCTTTTTGTGTGCCTGCGCAGCTTACAAAGTCTTGGAGGGGGCGGGCTGCCCCTGGGCCTGAAGTGCTTCCTGTTCTGTGATGGCGGCCAGGTTTCCGGTGAGATGCCGGTACATGGCCTCCCGGGCGGCCTCCTGGTCGTGGGCGGCGATGGCGTCCACGATCTGGCGGTGGGTGTCGATGGTCTCCTGATAGATGCGCTGGTCATTGAGACTGCCGAAGAGCTGCACAGAGTAGGCGATCACCGGCAGCAGCTTGGGAACCACACGGTTTTGTGTGCAGCGGGCGATGCGGACATGGAGAGCCTCGTCCCGCAGCAGATGGTTTTCTCCGGCGTGGATCAGATCCTCGATCTCCCTGCAAAGTGTCCGCAGCTCCGCCACATCTTCCTGCGTGGCGTGCTGGGCCGCCAGAGAAGCAACCCAGGGCTCCATATTCAGCCGGATGTCCAGCAGTTCATGGGCCAGGCGCAGCTGGTCCGGCATGTAGGCAAAGCCCAGGGGATCGTTGACCACACCGGTATGCCGGGCCACAAAGGTGCCCCGCCCCCGACGGATCTCCAGCACGTTCCGGGCAACCAGCAGCTTTACCGCCTCCCGCACCGTGCCCCGGCCCACGTTGAGCTGTTGGGCCAGTTCAAACTCGTTGGGCAGTTTTTCCCCGTTGGTCAGCTGGCGGTCGATAATCAGCTGGCGGATCTGACCGGCCACCTGCTCCGCCAGCGGGAGCTCCTTGTCTTTGACTGTTTCAAAAATATACTCGCCCATACTTGCCATCCGCCTTTTCCTCCGCCGACATCGGCGGTTATTGGTAGGACATCCTACGTACATTCTCTGCATATACATATACTCGATTCCTCCGGCACAGTCAAGAGTTTGACAAGCCCTTAACGACTAAAACGATTACGCTGCAAGGGTTTGGAGAACTGCACAGATTGTTGCGCAAACATTTGTTGAATAATATGTCTGCCCTTTTTCAGAAGGAGCAGTTATAATAAAGACATAAGACGTGCGACGTCTCGGATGGCCGTGGCTGTCCGTCCGGCGGCGTGGAAATCGGACATTTATTTTTGAAAGGGGAACTTATTATGAAAGCCATCAAGTTTGCAGAGCCCTGGAAGGTTGCCTGTGTCGACCAGGAGATGCCCACGCCCAAGGAGGGTGAGGCCCTGATCAAGATCCACTGTGCCGCCATCTGTGGCAGCGATATCGGCGCCTTCCGCGGCACCAACGGCCTGGTCAGCTATCCCCGGGTCATTGGCCACGAGCTCAGCGGTGAGATCGTCAGCATCCCCGACGATCCTGCCCAGAACCCCAAGGGCCTCAAGGTGGGCGACCGGGTGGCTGTGGACCCCTACATCTACTGCGGACACTGCTATGCCTGCTCCATCGGCCGCACCAACTGCTGCACCAGTCTGAAGGTGCTGGGCGTCCATGTGGACGGCGGTATGTGCGAGTATTTCTGCCATCCCGCAAACCTGCTGGTAAAGCTGCCCGAGGGCATGAGCTATGAGATGGGCTCCCTGGCAGAGCCCCTGACCATCGCCCTTCACGGCATCCATCGCGGCGGACTGAAGGCCGGCGAGTATGTGGCCATTCTGGGTGCAGGTCCCATCGGCCTGTATGCGGGTATGGCAGCTGAGGCCTATGGTGCCCACGCCATCATCATCGATATCGTCCAGGAGCGGCTGGACTTCGCCAAGAAGATGGGCGTGGAGTACACCATCAACAGCAAGGAAGTCAACGCTGTGGAGAAGGTCCTTGAGATCACCGGCGAGGGCGCGCAGCTGGTTATGGAGTGCTCCGGTGCCAACGTCCTGATCCGTCAGAGCCTGGATATGGTCTGCCATGCCGGCCGCATCACCTTCACCGGTTGGCCCAAGAGCGAGACCAGCCTGCCCACCGACATGATCACCCGCAAGGAGATCGACATCCGGGGTGCCCGCACCAGCGCCGGTGAATTCGAGGAGGCTCTGGAACTGCTCCACAGCGGCAAGGTCAAGCTGATGGACACCGTCACCAAGATCATCTCCATGGAGGAGGCCCCCGCCACCATCATCGACAACGAGAAGAACCCCGGCGATTACATCAAGGTCATCGTCAAGGTCGCGGACTGATCCCACTGCCGGGGAGGGGGTTTCCCTCCCCGGCACAACGAGATGTGAAGAGGAGAAGCAAAGTATGAAAGAACTGTATTGCACCGACCGATCCGGCATCTCCCAGGAGAAGGTCGTCTCCATGTGCGAAGAGCTGCTGGCCCAGTATCCGAACGTCAAGAAGGCGCTGATCGTGCCCCCGGATTATACCCGCTGCTACAGCTATGCCGGTGAGATCACCAAGATCCTCTATCCCCGCCTGAAGGCCATGGGCGCCGAGGTGAAGGTGATGCCCGCACTGGGCACCCACATGCCCATGAGCGACGGGGAAAAGCAGAAGTTCTTCGGCGGCGTGGTGGCGGACGAGGATATCCTGATCCACCACTGGCAGACCGATACCACCGTTCTGGGCACCATTCCGGAGGACTTTGTCAACAAGATCAGCGGCGGCCTGTATTCCGCGGAGATCGAGGTGGAAGTAAACCACCTGCTGGTGGACGGCGGATTCGACCTGATTTTGTCTGTGGGCCAGGTGGTGCCCCACGAGGTGGTGGGCATGGCCAACTATTCCAAGAACCTGTTTGTGGGCCTGGGCGGCCGCGCCATGATCAACAAGAGCCACATGCTCTCCGCCATCTGCGGTCTGGAAAAGGCCCTGGGGAACCGGGACTGCCCTGCCCGGGTGCTCTATGACTATGCCCAGCAGCACTTCATCGACGGCAAGCTGCCGGTGGTGTTTTTGCAGACCGTCACCACCCGGGACGGTGAAACGCTTCACCTCAACGGGCTATACATCGGTGACAGCCGCGTGCCCTTTGAAAAGGCATGCGAGCTGGCCCAGGAACTGAATATCGTCCACGTGGAGCGCCGGGCCAAGAAGGTGGTCACCTATTTGGACCCGGAAGAGCTCAAGACCACGTGGGTGGGCAACAAGGGCGTTTACCGCACCCGTATGATCGTGGCGGACGGCGGCGACCTGATCATTCTGGCACCGGGCGTCCGGGCATTCGGCGAAAACGAGGAAATGGACGCCATGACCCGCAAGTTCGGCTACAAGGGCCGGGATTACATTCTGGATCTCTTCAACAAGGGCGCCTTCGGCGATGACAAGATCATGAGCGCAGCCCATCTGATCCAGGGCAGCAGCGATGGGCGCTTCACCATCACCTACTGCACCAAGCCGGAGCTGATGAGCAAAGAGGAGATTGAGAGCGTGGGCTATCAGTGGGCGGATTACAACGAGGTCAGCAAGCGCTATGATCCCCATACCCTCAAGGAGGGCTGGAACACCATGCCTGACGGCGAGGAGATCTACTTTGTGGGCACGCCGGCACTGGGCCTCTGGAAGTGCGACGACTAACGGAGACAATTTGAAAAACGGGCCGAGACCCGACTGCATCCGGCGGCTGCTTTGCGGCCGCCGGTCCATTCTGACGGAGGTTTGAACGTATGAAACTCAACCGTGCTTCTCTGGCGGACAAGGCCGGATGGGCCGCCGCCCATGTGGAGCTGCCCAAGTATGATGTGGCCGCTGTGGCGGAGGCCACCAAAAAGGCGCCTACCTGGGTCCACTTCGGCACCGGCAACATCTTCCGCGCCTACATTGCTGCTCTGGCCCAGCGGATGCTCAACGAGGGCCTGACCGACAAGGGGCTGCTAATGGCGAACACCAACGATCCCGCGATCCTGGATATTGCCTACACCCCCTTTGACAACCTCTGCATCGCCGTGACCCTCAACCCCGACGCCACCACCAGCCGGGAGATCATCGGCAGCATCGCCGAGGGCATCAAGGCGGACAGCTCCGACGAGGCGGCCATGGCCCGCTTCCGGGAAATCTTCTCTGATCCGGGCTTGCAGATGCTCTCCTTCACCATTACGGAAAAGGGCTACAAACTCTACAATCCCGACGGGACGCTGCTGCCCGCCGTGGAGGCCGATATGAAGGAGGGCCCCCACAACACGAAAAACGCCATGGCCACCCTCACCAAGTTCCTCTACTGGCGTTATCAGGCCGGCGGATTCCCCCTGGCCGTGTGCAGCTTCGATAACTGCAGCCACAACGGACAGACCCTCCACAACAGCGTGGCGGAGATCGCCGAAGCCTGGCGGAACAATGGCCTGGTGGAGCAGGGCTTTGTGGACTGGCTCAATGATGAGAGCAAGGTCAGCTTCCCCTGGAGTATGATCGACAAAATCGTGCCCCGTCCCTCCAAGGTGGTGGAGGAGAGCCTTACTGCCGACGGCATCGAGGGCATGGAGGCTATCGTGACAAAGAAGGGCGGCTACACCGCAGCCTTTGTCAACGCCGAGCGGCCCCAGTATCTGGTGATTGAAGATAAGTTCCCCAACGGCCGCCCTCCGCTGGACAAGGTGGGCGTCATCTTCTGTGACCGGGAGACCGTCAACAAGACCGAGCGGATGAAGGTCACCACCTGCCTCAACCCCCTGCACACCGCCATGAGCGTCAACGGCTGCATGCTGGGCTATACCAAAATTGCCGACGAGATGGACGACCCCGACATCGTGGCACTGGTGAAGCGCTTGGGCTATGTGGAGGGCCTGCCGGTAGTCACCGACCCGGGCATCGTCAAACCCAAGGACTTCCTGGATGAAGTGGTGGAACAGCGTCTGCCCAATGTCTTTATGCCCGATGATCCCCGCCGGATTGCCACGGATACCTCCCAGAAAGTGGGAGTCCGCTTCGGTGAGACCATCAAGAGCTATCTGGCCGAGGGCCGGGACCTGAGCACCCTGGTCAGTGTACCTCTGGCTCTGGCGGGCTGGATGCGCTACCTGTTGGGCATCAACGATAAGGGCGAGCCCATGGAGGTCAGCGATGATCCCCTGAAGGAGACGCTCCAGTCCCAGCTCCAGGGCATCGTCTGGAACGATCCTGCCAGCTACCATGGTCAGCTGCGGCCTATCCTGGCCAATGCCAGCATCTTCGGCGTGGATCTGACCACCACGCCCCTGGCCGGCAAGATCGAAAAGATCTTTGTGGAGGAGTTGGCTGGTCCCGGAGCTGTCCGGGCCACACTGCACAAGTATCTGACAGAATAACCATGGTTTCAGGCGGTGAGAGCCGCCGCAACACCAGAAAAAAGCCCCGCCGTACGGCGGGG
>FR890910.1:24868-26666 GCA_000436875.1 Oscillibacter sp. CAG:155
GCGTTTCCCAGAAAATTCCGCCCCAAATCCGCTCTTGACAAGACGGGGAATCCTTCTATAATTGACATATCAATTATTGATATGTCAATTAGGGAGGCATGAAGATGCAACAAACCTTCCACATGCTGCTCTATCGGGCGTTCCATGCCCAGAGCAGCGTTCTGCGGCCGTGTCTTACAAAGCTTGGCCTGGGGACCGGGCAGCCTAAGATCCTCGGATATCTGAGCCGGAACGGCGCCAGCGGCCAGCGCCAACTGGCGGATTATTATGACGTGGACCCGGCGGCGGTGTGCCGGATGCTGGACAGTTTGGAAAAGGGCGGCTTCGTGACCCGGCATCCCGATGAGACGGATAAACGGAGAGATCTGATCGAGCTGACGCCGGCAGGGCAGGAGGCATATACACAGTGGGAGGATAACTGCCTGAAAATGGAAGAGAGAATGCTCAGCGGCTTTACGCCGGAGGAGCGGGCCAATTTTTCCGAATACCTTGCCCGGGCCTATCAGAATCTCAAGACGGAAAGGAGGACCGGCGGTGAAGGACTTTAAACGGCTGTTGTCCTATCTGGGGGATTACCGGCGGGACCTGCTGATCGGAGCGCTGCTGGTCGTTGTGGAGACTTTTTTTGAACTGGTGATCCCGGTCCTGATGGCGGATCTCATTGACGTGGGCGTGGAGGAGCACGACCTGGCCTACATCGTCCGCAAAGGGGTGCAGATGGGCATCTGCGCGCTACTGGCGCTGGTAACCGGTCTGCTGTATGCCCGCTTTGCCGCCCGCGGTGCTTACGGATGGGGGGCCAATATCCGGGAGGCCCAGTATCGGCGGGTGCAGAGCTATGCCTTTTCCAATCTGGACCGGTTTGAGACCTCCTCATTGGTCACCCGCATGACCACCGATGTGACGGTGCTGCAAAACGCCGTCAATGGTGGACTGCGTCCTATGGTCCGCAGTCCGGTGATGCTGGTGATGGGGCTGGGACTTTCCTTCTGGATGAATGCCAGACTGGCGCTGATCTTTGTGGTGTGCGCCCCGGTTCTGGGCCTCACGCTGTTCCTTGTGGTCCGGCAGGTGGCCCCTATGTATGGACGGCTCCAGAAGGCGGTGGACCAGCTCAATAATGTGGTCCAAGAGTGGCTCACCGCGATCCGCGCGGTTAAAGCCTTTGTCCGCGGGACCTATGAAGAGGAGAAGTTTCGGGATGTCAACAGGGAGCTTATGGAGACCAGCCAGCGGACATTTCACTTTGCTGTGCTGAATCTGCCGGCCTTTCAGTTTACCATGTACACCGCCACCGTGCTCATTTTGTGGTTTGGCGGCGGGATGATTCTGAAGGGGCAGCTTCAGGTGGGGGAGCTCACTGGATTTCTCAGCTATGTGCTCCAGGTCATGAATTCCTTCATGATGATCTCCAATGTATTTTTACTTCTGACCCGTTCTCTGGCAAGCGCCCACCGTATTGCCCAGGTACTGGATGAGGACGCCGCCCTGACCTCTCCGGAGCATGCCGTCACGGAAGTCCCCGACGGCAGCATCGACTTTGAAAACGTCTCCTTCAAATACCAGGCGGGAGCCAAAGAATATGCGCTGTCCGGCGTAAATCTGCACATCAAGGCCGGGCAGACCGTGGGGATCATGGGGGGGACCGGTTCGTCCAAAACCACGCTGGTTCAGCTCATCCCCAGACTCTATGATACAACCGAGGGAACGGTCAAACTCGGCGGCCGGGATGTCCGGGCATACGACTTGACGGCACTGCGGGATGCTGTGGGGATCGTGCTGCAGAAAAATGTGCTCT
>FR890911.1 GCA_000436875.1 Oscillibacter sp. CAG:155
TCCGGTGTTTTGTCTGCTCAGGCGGCCTGCTGGACAGCCGCCTCTGTCGCAGCCTTCTGGCAGAAGTTTGCCAGGAACTCGGCCACCTCATACCGCAGGGCGGCATCGGTGGGACGGAGCGCCCTATCGGCAATCAGCACACCGGAACCAACCGCCCACTCCATGGCTTCCTGGGCATACTCACCGACGGCCTCCCAGTCCGCATAGACGCCGGTGATTGTCGCCGTCTTGGAGACATCATACTCCATGAACTGCGCATAACGGTACAGAATCGTCAAAAACTGCTGGCGGGAGATAGCCTGGCCGGGGGCAAAGGTGGTGGCCGTGGTCCCATTGGTCAGCCCCTTCTCCGCCGCCCAGGTGATGGCCTGCCGGAAGGGAGAATCTGCCGCCACGTCGGTGAAGGGGCATGCACCCGCAGGCGCGGGAGAGCCGTTCATCCGCCACAGCACGGTGACCATCTGGCCCCGGGTCATGGTAGAAAGGGGCGCGAAGGTGGTCTCGGTAACCCCCTTGAAGATATTGTTGTCGTAGCAGTATTTCACTTCGTCATAGTAGGCGGCGTCAGCAGCCACATCGGTAAAGGGCAGTCCCTTCTCAATGGTGATCCGGCCGCCGGGATTTCCATAGGCCGCAGCGGTGACGACACCATCCAGCTCATCGGTGATGTAGTCCATGACCACCTCATCCATGGCAAGACCCAGGTCATAGTTGACGGAGGCAGCGGCAAAGGCATAGTAGGTGTCGCCGCCGGCAGCCATGAAGTCGTTGGTGGCAATGGTATAGGTGGCATTCTTGTCAAACGCCTTGCCGCCCACGGTCTCGATGGCCACGCGCTGGATGCTCTTGGGGCCGTAATAGGTGGAGCCGGGATACAGATCGCCCTGGTCATAGGCCTTGGTAGTATCCACGGTAAAGGTGATGCCGCTGACCTGGGGGAAGCCGCCGATGGCGGTGGGGGTGCAGTAAGTGGACGCCTCCAGGGCCTCCAGCAGCTCCGCACCGGTGACCTTGACGATGCTCAGCGTGTTGCCGAAGGGCAGCACGGTGTTGATGTCTTTCTTGGTGATGTCGCCCTTGGCAATGGAGGCACGGATACCGCCGCCGTTGGTAACGGCCGCATCCACCTTGGTGCCTTCCTTTTCAGCGCCCCAGACCAGCGCATCGGTGATCAGGTCACCCAGATTGGTCTCTTCGGTGCGGTTGCCGGGTTCCTTTTCGCCGTTGAGGTCCACTTCGGTCTTGGCAAAGGCGGTGCCGTACTCCTTGTCGATCTCCGCCTGAATGGCAGCAGCGCGGTCGGCAACAGTCTTGTCGGCAGCGGTCAGGGAATCCAGGGGATAGGACTTGGCAGACACATGGCCGCTCCCGTCAATGGTCACAACACCCACATTCTCCAGCTTGGTGCCGGTGGACGTCAGGACCGTTCCGTTGATCATGTCGGTTCCGGACGTGACGAGAACGTTGCCCGCCTGGGTTTGGGTACCGCCCAACGCTTTTATGATGTCCTCCTGCGTGGAATGAGAATGGCCGTCAATGAACACATCAATGCCGGACACCTTCTCCAGCAAGTCAATGGAGCGATTGCCGGTAGACTCGGCGTCAATGCCCAGATGTCCCAGGCAGACGATGTACTCGCAGTGGGCATCCTCCAGCATCTGCACCTCCGCCTGGGCCAGGTCGAACATCTCCTCTCCGGCCAGGAAGGTCACGCCCTTGATTTTGGCGGGATTGGCCTTGGTGGCGGTTTCGGGGGTGTCCAGGCCGAATACGCCGATCTTGGTGCCATCAGGCGTGGTGAAGATCATGTGATCCTCAAAAGCCGGCCTGCCGTTGTAGGAGATGTTGGCATCCACAATGGTAAAGTCGGCGTTCTTTTCCAGGGCCTTGATGTTGTCGTATCCGTAGTCAAACTCGTGGTTGCCCAGGCTCACCACATCGTAGCCCGCTAGGCTCATCAGTTCCACGGCGGTGGCTCCCTGGGATGTGCTGACGGTGGGATCGCCCTGGATGAAATCGCCCGCATCCATCAGCAATACATAGGCCCCACGGGCCTCATATGCATCCTTGAGAGCCGCCACCTTTGCATAGCCGCTGATGGCACCGTGAACGTCATTGGTGTGCAGGATCACAATCTCTCCGGCCATATCTCCCGTTGTGGCCGCCTCCTCGGCACTGACGGTGACGGTCAGGGAGAACATCATCGCCAGTACCAGGAGCAGGGACAAGAATTTTTGCTTCTTCATTCTCTTTGCCTCCTTTAAGATCTGGATTCTTTCTCGCCCGGATGTTAGTTTCAGTATAGCATGTCTTGCTAAAAAGGTCAGCGAGTTTCTGTTTACTTCCTATGAAAATTTTACAAAGGTTTTTCATTTGTTTTGCCAAATCAAATGCCGCTTCTTTTCCCCCCACTGGAAAATCAAAACGGCACATGCTATACTGTCCACAGAAAATGCCCTGTGCAGACTTTGCCGGCCCCAGCCGGCAGAATGGAGGTATCCCTATGCAAACACTTCTCAAAGGCGGCACTGTGGTCTCCGGCACCGGTATGCACCGGGCCGACGTGCGCATTGACGGAGAAAAAATCGTTCAGGTGGGACGAAAGCTGGACGGCGGCGAGGCCCGGGTGGTAGACGTCACTGGCTGCCTGCTCTTCCCCGGCTTCATTGATGCTCATACCCATTTTGACCTGGATGTGGCCGGCACCACCACCGCCGATGACTTTTACACCGGCAGCCGGGCGGCGCTGCGGGGCGGTACCACCACCGTTATCGACTTTGCCTGCCCCAACAAGGGAGAGTCCCTCCACCATGGGCTGGACCTCTGGCATCAGAAGGCGGACGGGCGGACTTTCTGCGACTACGGGTTCCACATGACCATCGACGACTGGAACGAATCCATCCGGGCGGAGCTTCCGGACATGTTTGCCGCTGGAATCTCTTCTTTCAAGATGTACCTCACCTATCCCGCCATGATGATCGGTGACCGGGATATTTACTGGGCCCTCAAGGAACTGCGGGGTCTGGGCGGTATCGCCGGATTCCACTGTGAAAACGCCGGTGTCATCGACGGTATGATCGCCGAGCGAAAAGCCGCCGGGGAACTCTCCCCCGCCTCCCATCCCCTGACCCGTCCTGCCTGCCTGGAGGCCGAAGCTGTCAGCCGTCTGCTACGCATTGCCCAGGCGGCGGACTGCCCGGTGGTGATCGTCCACCTGACCAATCAGGAGGCCCTCAAGGAGGTGGAGCACGCCCGCCGCCGGGGCCAGAAGGTCTATGTGGAGACCTGCCCTCAGTACCTGCTGCTGGATGAACACGTATACTTTAACCCCGACTACTCCTCCGCCGCCCGGTATGTCTGTGCTCCGCCCCTGCGGGCCAAAGAAGAGCAGGACCACCTGTGGAAGGCGCTGCGCCGGGGTGAGATCCAGACCATCTCCACCGATCACTGCTCCTTTACGCTGGCGCAGAAGGATATGGGCCGGGAGGACTTTACCAAGATTCCCGGCGGACTGCCCGGCGTGGAGACCCGGGGTGAGCTGATCTATTCCTACGGTGTGGCCAAGCGGCGGATCTCCGCCGCCCGGATGTGCCGCTGCCTGAGTGAAAACCCGGCGCGGCTCTACGGTCTCTTCCCACGCAAGGGTGTTCTTCGCCCCGGCAGCGATGCGGATATCGTGGTCTATGACCCGGACCTCAGCCATGTGATCCGGGCCGACGATTGTGTGGCCAACGTGGACTACAACCCCTATGAGGGCTTTGTCACTGTGGGCGGCATCCGCCAGGTATGGCTGCGGGGAGAGCTCTCCGTCAGTGAGGGGCAGGTGCTGGCCGAAACACCGGCAGGCCGATATATGGCCCGGGGCAAGAATTCCCTGTAAGCACAGTCCCCGGCTTTCCTTAAAAACCTTCAAACGGGAGATCCGATTTTCATCGGGTCTCCCGTTTGAACGTCTCTTCCCCCTGAAATCCACTGTACTCCTGCTGAACAGCTGGGCAAAATGGCGCAGGGACGGCGGCAGGAATCCCGTCACTTTGCACGATTTTTCCCATTTAGGACAGATTTGCTTGCCATTTCGTTCCTGTCGTGTTATGATTCACACTTGTGTGAAAAATATGATTATGAAGGGGACGATTTCATGCCTGGAGGCAAACATATGCTGGGAAGATCCAAAAACCGGGTCTTCGGCACCGCCAAGGTGGGGGATCGCGGCCAGATCGTCATTCCCCAGGAGGCCCGCCGTTTTTTCGGCATCTCCCCGGGGGATACGCTGCTGATCCTGGGCAATGAGGCCAGCGGCCTTGTTGTGACCAAGCCGGAGATTTTAAACAATCTGGCCGATGAAATTTTAGGGAAAGAGGACGGACACGATGGACATTGAGACCATGTATGAACAGCTGGGCGTCAGCCGGGCTGTCTACGAATACGGGGAAAGCGTACTGCGGGACCTGCGGTCCCGGTTCGACGCCATTGATCAGACGGCGGAGATCAACCAGGGCAAAGTACTCCACGCCATGCAGAAAAACAAGGTAAACGCCACCCACTTCGCCGCCACCACCGGTTACGGCTATGACGACGAGGGCCGTGACAATCTGGAGCGGGTATATGCCGATGTGTTCCACACGGAGGCCGCCCTGGTCCGGCCCCAGATCACCTGCGGCACCCACGCCCTGACGGTGGCCCTCAGCGCCAACCTGCTGCCGGGAGACGAGCTGCTCTCCGCCGCCGGCGCTCCTTATGATACGCTGGAGGAGGTCATCGGCATCCGGGAGAGCAAGTGCTCTTTGAAGGAATACGGCGTCACCTATGCCCAGGCCGACCTGAAGGCCGACGGCACCTTTGACTTTGACGCCATCCGGGAGAAGATCAACCCCCGCACCAAACTCATCACCATCCAGCGCTCCAAGGGCTACGCCACCCGCCCCTCCTTCTCCGTGGCACAGATCGGGGAAGTAATCGCCTTCTGCAAATCCGTCAAGCCGGATGTGAAGGTGATGGTGGACAACTGCTACGGCGAATTTGTGGAGACTCTGGAGCCCTCGGATCTGGGCGCCGACATGGTAGTAGGCAGCCTGATCAAAAACCCCGGCGGCGGTCTGGCCCCCATCGGCGGCTACATCTGCGGTACCAAGGAGTGCGTGGAGCGGTGCGCCTATCGCCTCTCCGCCCCCGGTCTGGGCCAGGAAGTGGGCGCCAACCTGGGACTGATGCCCGCTTTCTACCAGGGCCTGTTCCTCTCCCCCACGGTGGTCTCCGGCGCTCTGAAGGGTGCTATCTTCGCCGCCAACATCTACGAGAAGCTGGGCTTTGCCTGCGTGCCCTCCGCTACAGAGGACCGCCACGACATCATCCAGGCAGTAACCCTGGGCAGCCGGGAGGCCATGGTGGCCTTCTGCAAGGGCATCCAGGCCGCCGCGCCGGTGGACAGCTATGTGACGCCGGAGCCCTGGGCCATGCCCGGCTACGACAGCGACGTCATCATGGCCGCCGGTGCCTTCGTCCAGGGCAGCTCCATTGAACTCTCCGCCGACGGCCCGATCCGCCCGCCCTATGCGGTCTATTTCCAGGGCGGCCTGACCTGGTATCACGCAAAGCTGGGCATCCTGATGAGCCTGCAGAAGCTGGTGGAGGCCGGGATCGTCCGCCTGCCTGCCTGAACAATTTAACAATTTCATTTTGTGTTAGGAGAAATACGTAATATGTGGTTTTGGCTCTCTCTCATCGCGCTGCTCTGCTGGAGCGGCTCCGACCTCTTTTCCAAAATCGGCTGCCGGGACCCCCGGGACAAATTCAGCCCCCTGAAGATGGTTATCGCCGTCGGTGTGGTCATGGGACTCCACGCCGCCTATGAGATCTTTGTTGGCGGCACGGAGATCAATCTCTCCATCCTTCTGACCTACCTGCCGGTTTCCCTGCTGTACATTGGCTCCATGACGCTGGGCTATGTGGGCCTGCGGTACATTGAGCTGTCCATCTCCTCCCCCATCTGCAACTCCTCCGGCGCACTGGTGGCAGTGATGACGCTGGTCCTCTCCGGCATCAGCGGCTATTCCCCTCTGGCACTGGTGGCAGTGGCGCTGGTGTGCGCCGGTGCCATCGGTCTGGGCGTGGTGGACGCCTGCGAGGATGAGGCCCTCCGGGCCGCCCGGCAGGAGGCCAGCAACTACAAGTACGCCAAAAGCGCCATGGCCCTGGCCATGCCCGTGGCCTACTGCCTGCTGGACGCCGCCGGTACCTTTGCCGACAACCGGGTGCTGGAGACCCTCAACGAGGACAGCGCTAACGTTGCCTATGAGCTGACCTTCCTGCTGGCCGCCGTGGTGTGCTTCATCTACGTGGTCCTCATTAAGCGCACGCCCCTGATCCCCAAGCTGGAGGCCCCCAAGTACATCGGCGCCGTGTGCGAGACCGCCGGTCAGTTTGCCTACATCTACGCCATCGCCGATACCGAACACCTGGCCATGTCTGCCCCCATCATCTCCTCCTACTGCGCCGCGTCTGTACTGTGGAGCCGCATTTTCCTCAAAGAAAAGCTCTCCTGGAAGCACTACCTGATGATTCTGCTGATTATCATCGGCATTGCCATCATGGGCTTTTTCGATATGTAAATCCGATTGCAGGACGCCCCTGCGCCGTACGGCGCAGG
>FR890912.1 GCA_000436875.1 Oscillibacter sp. CAG:155
GGGCGGCCTCAGCGTCGCCGCAGAAGATGAAGGCCATCTTGTGATTGCGGTGGCAGGCATCCAGAATCCGGGCCATGGCCTCCTTCATGGCGGGGGCGTCGAACTGCATGGGGATGCCCAGGGCGATGGAGAGATCGAAGGGCCCCACGAAGATGCCGTCCACGCCCTCCATGGCGGTGATCTCGTCGATGTGCTCCAGGCAGCCCCGGGTCTCGCACTGGGGGAGGAGGAGCGTCTCACGGTTGCAGCGGGCAAAGTAGGCCTCCGTCCCCTGGAGGGACTCCGCGTCAAATCCCCAGCCGCCGTCCCGGGTGGGGCAGTAGCCCCGGTTGCCCAGCGGGGGGAACTTGGCGTAGCGCACCAGCTGCTCCACCTGCTCCACCGTCTCCACGGCGGGGACGATCAATCCCTGGGCGCCGTAGTCCAGGGGCTGGAGCACGGCACTGCGGGAGATCTCGTTGATGCGCACCAGCGGCGTGATGCCCGCCGCGTCGGCGGCGGTGATGGCGGCGGTGAGAAACTCCACGCCCACGGCGCAGTGCTCCGTGTCGATGAGAACGTAGTCCAGGCCCGTCCGGCCCAGGCACTCCACAGCCACAGGGCTGCTCAGCTGGGTGAAGGTGCCCACGGACAGCTCACCGCGCTGAAATTTTTCCTGAATGGGATTCATGCTGCTCACTCCTTATTTTTTTCGGGCTTTCTGCTCCGGCAGCCACAAGAGCTCTTCAAAGCTCTTGATGTAGACGTCGCAGAAGTTCCGCATTTTCGATTCATCCTGGGCGAAGAAGGCGTCGTACACACCCACCACCCGCATCCGGGCGGCCCGGGCCCCTCGGCAGGCGGAGAGGCTGTCGTCAAAGACGGTGCACCGTTCCGGCTCCACGCCGCAATCTTCCGCCGCCTTGCGCCAGATGGCCGGGTCCCGCTTTTCCAGACCCAGATCGTGGGCGAAAAAGACGTCCTCAAAGTACCGTGCCAGGTCCAGGTGCTCCAGGGCGGTGCGGCAGTGGGCGGGGACGCTGGAGGTCACCACCGCCATGCGGCGGCCCTCCGCCCGGCACTGCTTCAAATAGGCCCGGACGCCGGGCTTGACCTGGACATGGGCGTACAGATCTCCCGCCAGCTCCATCCACTCGGCCATGATCTCCTCGCAGCTCTCCGAAAGGTGGCAGAACTCCTTGGTGAACTTGGCCGCCAGGGGGAAGATGGTATGGGCCACGCCTTCATAGTAGGCGTGGGTATAGGGCAGGCCCCGCCGGGCCAGAAACGTCCGGTCCACATCCTTCCAGATGCCGTTGGAGTCGATGAGGGTGCCGTCCAGATCGAAGAAAAACATGTCTCACGTCTCCTTTTCCAGCCAGAAGCGCCAGGGAAAGTCCCTGGCCTCCTCGGCATAGTCCACGCCGATCCGGGGACCGGCGCACATCCGCTCCCGGACCGCCGGGGCGGGGGGCAGGCCCAGGTCCTCCGGCCCATCGCATAAAAAGAGGGTGTCCCCGGTGAGGTCCATCCCGTTTTCCGCCCGGGTCAGGGCGAAGGCCTGACAGACCTTGCCGGGGCCGTTGGTGAGGGTCCGCCGCCGGGCGGGGGTCAGGGCGTCCGGCGGGAGCCCATAGCGCAGGCGGCAGGCGGTGTCCAGCCCGGAGACCACCTCCACCGACCGCAGCAGTACCGCCGCCGGTTCGCCCTCCGGCTCGGTGACGAAGTTCAGGCAGTGGTACATGCCGTAGATCAGATACACGTACGCCGTCCCCGGCGGGCCGAAGAGGGTGGAGGTGCGGGGGGTGCGGCGGTAGTTGTAGGCGTGGCAGGCCTTGTCGCACCGGCCCACGTATGCCTCCGTCTCCGTGATGCGGCCTGCCAGCGTCTCATCGTCGAGCCGGCGCACCAGATATTTGCCCAGCAGAGCCTGGGCGATCTCCACGGTGTCCCCCAGATAGAATTCCCGGGAAAGCCTTGCCATTTTCTCACCTCGGTGTTACAATACCATTTTACTGCGGCTATTTACGTGGTTAAATATACCATACAACGGAAGTGGGAGCAAGAGCAATGAAAACCAATCGTGTGCGACAAAATGTATTCCCGGTGCTGGCGGCGCTGATCTGGGGCACCGCGTTCGTGGCCCAGAGCGTGGGCGCGGACTATGTGGAGCCCTTTACCTTCAATACGGCCCGGTCGGCGGTGGCGTTTGTATTTTTGCTGATTTTGTGCGCCGTGCTGCGGCAGGTGCGCAAGCGGGACTTTGACTCTGCCGCCCAGCCCCGGCCCGGTTCCCGGCGGGATCTGGTCCTGGGGGGCATCTGCTGCGGCGTGGCGCTGACGGTGGCCACCAATCTCCAGCAAAAGGGCCTGGAGACCACCACCTCCGGCAAGGCGGGCTTCATCACGGCGCTCTACATCGTCATCGTGCCCATCGCCGGGATCTTTTTGAAGAAGAAGGCGCCCCGGATCATCTGGCTCAGCGTGGCGCTGGCGGTGGCGGGGCTTTACTGCCTCTGCATCACGGAGGACCTGACCATCTCCACTGGGGATTTCTACGTGCTGCTGTGCGCCTTCTGCTTTTCCGCCCACATCCTGGTCATCGACCACTTCACCCAGAAGGTGGACGGGGTGGAGCTCTCCTGTGCCCAGTTCTTTGTGACCATGGTGCTCTCCGGCATCGGGATGCTGGCCACGGAACACCCCTCCCTGGAGGCCCTTTCCGTGTGCCTGTGGCCCATTTTGTACGTGGGCATCTTCTCCAGCGGTGTGGCGTACACCCTCCAGATCCTGGCCCAAAAGGACTCCAACCCTACGGTGGTGTCGCTGCTTTTGAGCCTGGAGTCCGTGTTTGCCACCCTGGCGGGGGCGCTGATTCTCCACGACCAGATGAGCGGGAAGGAGTATTTCGGATGCGTGCTGATGCTGGCTGCGGTGGTTCTGGCCCAGCTGCCGTCCCCGGCGGAGCGGCGGCCGGAGAAGGCCGCCTCCGGGACAAAATGACCCGGCGCAAAAGAAAATCTTGCAATCTCCCAGAAATTTGCTATAATGAAGTCACTTTGATTTTTAAGAAAAAGGAGCTCTAAACAACATGAACCAGGGTACGTCTACGATCCTCATGCTGGTTGTTCTCTTCGTGATCATGTATTTCCTCATGATCCGTCCCGAGAACAAGCGGAAGAAAAAGGCGCAGGAGATGCGTGACAGCCTGAAAAAGGGTGATGTGATCACCACCATCGGCGGCATCGTCGGCAAGGTCGTTCAGGTGAACAACGAGACCATCGTCATCGAGACCAGCGATGACCGCGTGCGTATGGAGCTGACCAAGTGGGCCGTGTCCACGGTCGGCGTGCAGACCGGTGAGCAGCCCGTTGCGGATAATAAGGATAAAAAGAAGAAGGAAAAGGAAGAGCCTGCTGTGGAGGCGCCCGCCAAGACGGACGAGCCCGCGGAGGAGCCTGTGGACGAGATCCCCGCTCCCGAAGAGGAGAAGAACTGATTCCTTCATAAAAACCCCCTTCCCCGTCATATGCTTGTTTGAAGCAAGACGGGGGAGGGGATTTTTTATGGGAAACGGAAAGACGCGGAAAAAGACGTCCGCCGGCGTGGTGGTTTTGCAGGGGGTGCTGGTGTCCCTGGGGATCTATCTGCTGGCGGCGGTGGTGCTGGCGCTGCTGGCGGTGAAGGGCGCGGTGCCGGAGGGGAGCCTCCTCCCGGTGCTGGCGGTGTGCTGCGGAGTCTGCGCCCTGGCGGGGGGATGGACCTGCGCCCGGCGGACACCCTGGGGGGC
>FR890913.1 GCA_000436875.1 Oscillibacter sp. CAG:155
CAATGCCTACGGCTGCGAGACGCTGCCGGAGACCGGCTCCCGCTACCAGATCCAGTTCGCCATCGTCAAGGACCAGGCCACGCTCTATCTGGACACCTCCGGCGAGGGGCTCTACAAGCGGGGCTACCGGGCCCGGAACATGGGCGCCCCCCTGAAGGAGACCCTGGCAGCGGCGCTGGTCACCCTCTCCCGCTACCGGGGGAAGGACCCCTTCTGCGATCCCTTCTGCGGCAGCGGCACCATCCCCATCGAGGCGGCCCTCATCGCGAAGAACCGGGCACCGGGCCTGGACCGGAGCTTTTCCGCCCAGCGGTGGAAAAACATGGACGCCAAGCTGTGGATGGACGCCGCCGACGAGGCGATGGACAAGGAGTTCCACGGCACCTACGACATCTGGGGCGGCGACATCGACCCTGCCGCGGTGGAGCTGGCTAAACACAACGCATCTCTCGCGGGCGTGGAGGACTGTATCCGCTTTGAAGTGGCCGACGCCGGCCAGTTCCACCGGGACAGCGAATACGGCCAACTGGTGACCAACCCGCCCTACGGCGAGCGGCTGCTGGAGAAAAAAGAGGCGGAGGAGCTCTACCGCGTCTTTGGCGCCGCCATGGCCAAGATGCCCCCCAAATGGCGGATTCTGGTGCTCTCCTCTCACACGGAGTTTGAGCGGTGCTTCGGCCGCCCCGCCGGGAAAAAGCGCAAGCTCTACAACGGCATGCTCAAATGTGACCTCTTCATGTATCCCTAATCCGTCCTTTCCGCCGGGCATCCGGCCCGCGATCAAGGGAGGTGCTCCATGCGCCACGTCTTTCTCGTCAATCCTGCCGCCGGGCGGCAGGACCAGACCGCCCGTTTCGCCGCCATGGCAGAAACCCTGCACCGACGCCACGGCCTGAACTGTGCGCTCCTGCGCACCGACGGTCCCGGCAGCGCCGAGGCGGCGGGCCCCCCCCCCGGCGGAACCCCGCCGCCTGGCAGAAACCGGAGAGCCGCTGCGGCTGTATGTCTGCGGCGGAGACGGCACGGTCCACGAGGCGGCCTGCGGCATCGCCGGGTTTTCCAACGCGTCCATGACCTGCATCCCCGCCGGCACCGGCAACGACCTGCTGCGCAATTTCGGCGCCGACGCCGCCCGGTTCCAGGACGCGGAAAATCTCTGGGACGGCCCTGCCTTTCCTCTGGATCTTATCGACTGCAATGGCCGGCTGTGTCTCACCATCGCCTGCAACGGCATCGACGCCCGGGTAGCTGACAGCGTCCGCCGCTTCTCCCATCTGCCGCTGCTCCAGGGCCGGGGCAGCTACCTTGCTTCTGTGGCGGTGAATTTCCTGTTCCGGGGCATCGGGCAGCACTGGCGGGTCAGCCTGGACGGTGCGGAGGAAGAAGGGGACTTTGCGCTTGAGGAAGAAGGGCACTTTGCGCTGTTCTCCATGTGCACCGGCCGCTACTACGGCGGCGGGTCCTGTCCGGTGCCGGAGGCCCGGATGGACGATGGCGTGCTCCACACCGTGCTGGTCCGGGCCGTGGGCCGCGTCACCTTCGCCCGGCTCTTCGGTGCCTATTCCGCTGGGCAGTACCGCCGCCTCCCCGCCGGACTCATCCGGGTGGAAACGCCCCGGGAGGTTCGGATTCAGGCGGACACGCCCTTCATTACCTGCCTGGACGGGGAGTGCTTCTCCTCTCGGAAAGTGACTATGCGTCTTTCCGAAAAGCGGCTGAACTTCTTCGGCCCCAAGGGGTGCAGCCCCAACGCCACCGCCGTCCCTGTCCCTGGGTCTCCCCGCAGGCACGCCGGCAGAGCCAATCCGGTTTGACCTTTCTTCACGATTTACAAATTCTTCACAGATTTTCTTCCTGAACCCCTTTACAAATGGAAATCATTGCGCTAATATATCAGCGTTAGCACTCGAGAGATATGAGTGCTAACGCTGAATTTGTTTTTTCAATTTTATGTTTTTCATAAGGAGGAATTCTCAATGAAACTCACCCCGCTTGCTGATCGCGTCATTTTGAAGACCGCTGAGCCGGAGGAGACCGTCAAAGGCGGCATCATCCTCACCGGCAGTGCTAAGGAAAAGCCCTCTGTGGCGGAAGTCATCTCTGTTGGCCCCGGCGGCAACGTAGACGGCAAGGACGTTGTTATGACCGTCAAGCCCGGCGACAAGGTCATCACCAGCCAGTATGCCGGCACCAAGGTGACCTTGGAGGATGTGGAGTATCTGGTGGTTCGCCAGAGCGACATCCTGGCCATCGTGGAGTAAACCCCTCAGGTTTTCCCCGGGCCCCTTTCGGGGCCACTCTGCAACGTAAACTCATCTTCTGAATTGGAGGTTCGATTATTATGTCTAAGCTCATTAAGCGCGGCGAAGAAGCCCGTAAGGCTCTGGAAACCGGCGTCAACACCCTGGCCGATACTGTCAAGGTCACTCTGGGCCCCAAGGGCCGGAACGTGGTTCTGGACAAGAAGTACGGCGCTCCCCTCATCACCAACGACGGCGTGACCATCGCCAAGGAGATCGAACTTGATGATCCCTTTGAGAACATGGGCGCTCAGCTGGTGAAGGAAGTCTCCACCAAGACCAACGATGTGGCCGGCGACGGCACCACCACCGCTACCCTGCTGGCTCAGGCCATGGTCCACGAGGGTCTGAAGAACCTGGCTGCCGGTGCCAACCCCATCGTGATGCGCAAGGGCATGGCCAAGGCTGTGGATGCCGCTGTGGCCGAGGTCAAGAAGCAGGCCAAGACCGTGGACGGCTCCAAGGACATCGCCCGTGTCGGCGCTGTGTCCAGCGGTGACGAGACCATCGGCAAACTGATTGCCGAGGCTATGGAAAAGGTCAGCGCTGACGGTGTCATCACCATCGAGGAGTCCAAGACCGCTGAGACTTACAGCGAGGTCGTGGAAGGCATGCAGTTCGACCGCGGCTATATCACCCCCTACATGGTGACCGATACCGAGAAGATGGAGGCCGATCTGGACGATCCCTATATCCTGATCACCGACAAGAAGATCTCCGTCATCAACGACATTCTGGACATTCTGCAGCAGCTGGTGCAGGCCGGCAAGAAGCTGCTGATCATTGCCGAGGACGTGGAGGGCGAGGCCCTGTCCACCCTGATCGTCAACCGTCTGCGCGGCACCCTGAGCGTGGTGGCCGTGAAGGCCCCCGGCTTCGGTGATCGCCGCAAGGAGATGCTGCAGGATATCGCCACCCTGACCGGCGGCACCGTCATCAGCGAAGAGGTTGGCCTGGAGCTGAAGAACGCCACCATCGACATGCTGGGCCGTGCCCGTCAGGTGAAGGTCACCAAGGAGAACACCACCATCGTTGACGGCGCCGGTGACTCCGCCGCCATCAAGGACCGTGTTGCCCAGATCCGTTCTCAGATCGCCAACACCACCAGTGAGTACGACAAGGAGAAGCTGCAGGAGCGTCTGGCCAAGCTGGCCGGCGGCGTGGCTGTCATCAAGGTCGGTGCTGCTACCGAGACCGAGATGAAGGAGAAGAAGCTGCGCATCGAGGATGCCCTGAACGCCACCCGCGCCGCTGTGGAAGAGGGCGTTGTGGCCGGCGGCGGCACCATCTTTGTCAACGTCATCCCCGCTGTGGAGGCTCTGCTGAACACCGTTGAGGGCGACGAGAAGACCGGTGTCCAGATCATCGCCAAGGCCCTGGAGGCTCCTATCCGTCAGATCGCTGCCAACGCCGGCCTGGACGGCTCCGTGATCCTGGAGAAGGTCCGCAACTCCGGCAAGAACGGCTACGGCTTCGATGCCTATAAGGAAGAGTACTGCGACATGGTCGCCAACGGCATCATCGACCCCGCCAAGGTGACCCGCTCCGCTTTGGAGAACGCCGCTTCTGTCTCCGCTATGGTTCTGACCACCGAGTCCCTGGTGGCCGACAAGCCCGAGCCCCCCGCGCCGGCTCCCGCTGGTGCTCCCGACATGGGCGGCATGTATTGATAAATGCCCAAAGCCCTTGAAACGACTGGGTTTCAACGTTAAGAAAAGCGGATTTACGCCAGACTTACGCCACAGACAAAGCGCATGATAGGGTAACAAAAGTCCGACACTCACAATTTTGTGGGTGTCGGATTTTTTGTTTTTTCAATTCGACGCTTGCTTCAGAGAGGGGGAAGTCATCTGTTGCAATAATAAAAAGCACCTAAGCACTTAGGTGACTCCCCAGTAAAAGGAGCATTTTTGACATGAGAGAAAATAAATGGCATACTATAATCAGAGATTGAGGAAGTATTTGTTTAAACCCAAGATCATATTTTTAAGATTCAAGGCAGTGATTCTAATTTATAGAATCACTGCCTTTTTACATATATTTAAAAATTTAAAACTAACGGAGGTTTCAGACATGAAAGATATGGAAGAAAAAGTGTTGTCAATCATCGAAGAGCACGAAAAAAACGGAGATGTATACCAAACCCGCGCAGGCATTATTGCCCGTGTCCAGGGACAATTCCCGGAAATCACTTCGGACGAAATCAGCTTGATCCTGGCTAATCTAAGTCAGTCTGGAAATCTTGTTCATATCGGCAATGAATATGCTATCACGGACACGCGCTATGACGAGGATCGGCTGGCCAGGATGATCGCTAAGGTAATCAGATGCAATACCCCATCCAGACTCATTGATGCAGAACACGCTGTAAGTACGGTCGAATCGCAACTGGGATTTTTCTTGTCTCAGTCTCAACAGGACGCGATTGTTGGAGCATTGAGCAGCCGCATGGCAATCATTACCGGCGGCCCCGGTACTGGGAAGACGACTGTTCTTCGTGCCCTCTGTGATGCCTTTGAGGCTTCCCAGGGCAAGGACACCAGCATCTATCTGATGGCTCCGACTGGCAAGGCCGCCCGAAGGTTGTTTGAACAGACGGGACGTCCTGCATCCACTGTGCATTCCATCCTGTACGCACAAAGGCATAATGAGGAGAGTATCCAAGCAGACCTTATCGTAGTTGATGAGGCGTCCATGCTGTCGATCCCGTTATTGGCTGAACTTCTCGGCAACACGAAATCGGATACTCAAGTTGTGTTAGTCGGCGATCCAGATCAGCTTCCCGCAGTTGGGCCGGGCCAGGTGCTCAAAGACTTAATTGCCTCTGGTTTGCTTGTGTATGTGCTAACAGATAATTTCCGGCAAGGGCCGGAAAGCATCCTTGCCGATAATGTATATCAAATCAGAAACAGATACACCAGCCTCACCTACGACCAGGATCATTTTGCGCTCATTGAATCTGAAAGTTCGCACGACACGGAGCAGTTGGCGTTATCGTTATATCTGTCGTTACGTGCACAGTACGGGAATCAAGTACAGATTTTAACGCCGGTTGGGTCTGCTGGTGGAGTATGCAGCGCGGCACGCCTCAACAAGCTGGTGCAGTCTCACCTAAATCCGCACACACCTCAAAAATTGGAGGTCATGGTGGATGAAACTGTATACCGTATTGGTGATCGAGTGATTCAATGCCAAAATAACGGAGTTGCCCGCAATGGCGATATCGGAACCATCGTCGGTATTGTGGGTGACAGCAGCATCACCGTCCAAATTCGCTTTGATTTTGGAGACGATGAAACCGTATGTTACCCAATCAGTGAGTTGGAACATAGCTTTTTGAATCTGGCCTATGCGTTAACCATCCATAAGGCGCAAGGGAGCGAATATGACTACGTAATTATTCCACTGTGCAAAGAACACATTTTCAGTTGGAGCAACAATATGGTTTACACCGCCATTTCTCGCGCCAAAAAGCGAGTTATTCTAGTCGGGAGCCGATGCGTACTTGATCGCGGCATTCGTCAACCTTTGCCTCCATGCCGGAGCAAGTTGGCCGACAAAATACATCAGTATTTAACCGCGAAAGAAAAAGCCGTGTGAGACAACTTGGGCGGCGCTCAACCAGAGCGCCGCCCTGCCGAGAGGAGTTCTACGATGGATTATCATGAGCCTCTTTTGCGTTGCAGATGCTTCGATCGGCCACCTTACATCTGTCCCCAGTGTGGCCGTAGGTCCAAGTTCTGTCTGCGACATGACGCCTATTACTGTCCATTATGCGATGTCTGGCTGGAGCCGGTATGCGGCTCTAAACAGTGCGAGTTCTGTAACGGACGGCCTCAATGGCCGTCCCAGGCTATCACAGAGCTGGATCAGAGGAGGGAAGGTCATGATTGATTACAACCAGTTGGGCCGCCGCATTCAGCGAATCCGGCATGAGCGCGGTCTTACCCAGGCCGAGTTGGCCGAGAGAGCCGACGTGTCGCCTCCGTACATCAGCCATATCGAGCGCGGTGTCAAAACCGCCAGCCTGGATACACTGGCAAAGATTGCGGAAAGTCTGGGGGTGGCATTAGACAGCTTGCTGTTAGGGCAACCGGGATCAGATCAGCATACTTATGGTGCAGAAATTTCTGATCTCCTGGATGAGTGTACTACAGTGCAAAAACAGATCATCTATGATATTGCCACTGCGACAAAGAGCATTTTGCGAAATTATTTATGAGCGGTAGATAAAGGAGAATGAAAATGAGGCAAGGTGTGTTAGTTCATGATCCAAAACAGGATCGAATGGATGTGCGTTTCGGCCTGGATGAATTTTACGGTGGACTGCATTGTGGACAGCCTTTGGATATTTGGCTCAAAAGCCGCTGGTATCCGACGAGAATTGAGAAATCCACGAACTGGTATTTGATTGGTGTAGATACCCACGACCTTGTGGGGCTCCGTGTTCGCATTTAAGCATTACAACAATTAATCACCCCCATGACTCAGAATTTTGAGTCATGGGGGTGGTTTGATTTTAGTCACTGTTTTCCAACAATTTTTCTGGCGGAATATCGAGTTCACGCGCAATCTTAAATAATGTCTCCAAACTGATCCCGCACACGATCCCCGGGGCCTCTACCTGGCCCAGAAATGCTGTAGACTTATCAATCCGTTCCGCAAGCTCTGCCTGTGTCAGTCCCGCCAGCTTACGATAATATGCGATTTTGATTCCGAGCCGCCGGTAGCGATCCGGGAATTCAGTTTTCACAGATACCACATCCTAGTTTAATAAGAAAATGGTATCATCATTTTGAACCAATATAAATTAAGTTAAACAGCAATATTATTAAGTTAAAACTAATAGTCCATTGATTTTACCTCGCAATCAATGCTATAATCTACTTGAAGAAAAGGAAAGAGAGATTTATAGTAGCCGCAGGACAAGAAATCAAAAACCAAAATTCAAATAGAAAGAGGTAAAATCAGTATGATGAGAAGAAAACTGTCCCTGGCGCTGGCGGTGATCTTGGCCGTCAGCCTGTTTACCCTTCCGGCGCAGGCCGCTGATAACCGCTTCACTGATGTCCCTGATTCCCACTGGGCTCACGACGCCATCGAGTATGTGGTCGATGAGGGCCTGTTCGCAGGCACCAGCGAGACGACCTTCAATCCTGAGGGCACCATGACCCGCGCTATGTTGTGGGTGGTTCTGGCCCGCATGGATGATGTCAACACCAATGCTTCCAGCGGCGAGGCATGGTATCA
>FR890914.1:0-11119 GCA_000436875.1 Oscillibacter sp. CAG:155
GTTCTGACCAAGGACGAGGGCGGCCGTCACACCCCCTTCTTCAACAACTATCGTCCTCAGTTCTATTTCCGTACCACCGACGTGACCGGCGTCATCACTCTGCCCGAGGGCACTGAGATGTGCATGCCCGGCGATAACGTCGAGATGAGCGTTGAGCTGATCACCCCCATCGCCATTGAGAAGGGCCTGCGTTTCGCTATCCGTGAGGGTGGCCGTACCGTGGGTTCCGGCGCTGTCACCGAGATCATCGGCGACTAATCTCTGTTAAAAAAAGACTGCCGCAAATGCGGCAGTCTTTTTTTGCTAAAAACGGATCACTTCGCTTCGGTTTCCGGGTAGACCAGGGTATCCTGAAACCCGTCTGCTCCGGCACAGAGCACATCTCCTGCCACCGGCTGCTCCTCGCAGACATAAAGGTTCAGCTGCACGCCCTCTGGGCGGTTTGGATAGTTGGTGACGGTATAAGTAAAGCGTGAGACCTGTTTTCCACAGGCTGTGGAGAGATCAAACCCCTGGGAATCCTGCAGCTCGTTATATGTGAGATAGGGTTCCTCCAGTTTTTCCGGCAGCAGAAACTGCAGTGTCTCCACCGGCTCCGGCTCCACTTCCCAGCCCATGGACTGGAGATAGGAGACACGGGCTTCGTTGTCTGCCAGCTGGGGCAGATTGGAGTCTGCCGAATCGGCGTGTTTCCCCAGCACTACCACTACAGCCAGCACCACAACTAGGATCGCCGCCGTT
This sequence comes from Oscillibacter sp. CAG:155, assembly GCA_000436875.1. Classification (GTDB taxonomy): domain Bacteria; phylum Bacillota; class Clostridia; order Oscillospirales; family Oscillospiraceae; genus Oscillibacter. The sequence continues at coordinate 742 of FR890914.1, forward strand.
ATGGCGGCGGTTTTCTTTTTGGAAACGCGGGCGGTCCAAATCAGCATATGCATCCCTCCTGCTTGTTTCCTATTCATTTTTGCGGGAAATTATGATAAACTGATGACAGTGCATAAGAAAGGATGCGGGAAATGGAGAAGCAGCGGCTGGATAAAATCATTGCATCCACGGGGAAGTTCTCCCGGAGGGAGGTCAAAGCGCTGGTGCGCCAGGGCCTGGTCCTGGTGGACGGACGGCTGGCCGCCTCAGCTGAGGAAAAGGCGGACCCCGAGACGACAGAGATCATGGTCAATGGGGAACTCCTGACCTACCGGCAGTACACCTGGGTGATGCTCAACAAACCTGCCGGATATCTCTCCGCCACCGAGGATGGACGGGGAAAGACGGTGCTGGATCTGCTGCCGGAGGAGCTGCAGCGTCAAAACCTCTTTCCGGTGGGGCGGCTGGACAAGGACACGGAGGGACTGCTGCTGCTGACCAATGAGGGCGGTCTGGCCCACGACCTGCTCTCACCCCGGCACCATGTGGATAAGGTGTATTATACCAGGGTCACCGGCCGGCTGACGGAGGAGGACTGCCGCGCCTTTGCCGCCGGCATGGTGCTGGATGACGGACTGGTGTGTCAGAGCGCCGGACTGGAAATCCTTTCCGCGGGAGAGGAGAGCGAGGCCTATGTGACGCTGCGGGAGGGAAAATTCCATCAGGTCAAGCGGATGCTGGCCCAGCGGGGGAAGCCTGTGCAGTACCTGGAACGGGTACGGATGGGCAATTTGACATTAGATCCGGAACTGCCGAGAGGCAACTACCGTTTTTTGACAGATGAAGAGATCAACGGGTTACGAAATCGATAAAACAGCGTTGAAAAAAATCAAATCTTCACCAAAATAAAAAAGGTTTTTTTGTTGAAAAAAGAAAAAATATCTTGCATTCTGCCGAAAACCTCGATATAATATTGCCATTGAATTGATATTGACAATTTGCACAAAGCTCCTGTGTGATTTTAGGTGAGGAGGACCGGCCATGTCTGGAAGGATTTTTCAAAATGTGGTACTGCAGCTCAAGGAGAATACAGACCGCACAGTGGGTGTAATTGATGGAGAGGGAATCGTCATTGCATGCAGTGAGCTGTCCATGATTGGCCAGCGCTGGGCTGAGCACGTCCCGGTAATCAACAATGCCGGCGGTACCATGGTCACTTCAGACGGAAAGACGTTCAAGGCGCTCAACGGCTGGGGAAATCAGTTTGATTATGCGGCGTTTGCCTTTGGTGACAATGAGGTCAGCCGGACCGTGTGCGCCATGGCCACGGTGGCGCTGAATGCCGCCAAGTCTTATTATGAGGAGAAGCATGACCGGGGAGCCTTTATCAAGGACATCATCTCCGACAATATCATGCTGGGCGATATCTACATGCGGGCCAAGGAACTGCGCGTCACGGCGGATATGCCCAGAGGCGTATTCGTCATCCGTTCCCTGAAAAAGGGCGAGTCCGTGCCTACGGACGTGATCCAGGCCCAGTTCCCCGACCGGCAAAGCGACTTTGTCCTCTCTGTGGGCGAGGGAGACGTGGTGCTGATCCGGCAGATGCCGGAGGGCTCCGGCATCAAGGAGCTCAACAAGATCGCGGCCTCTGTGGAGGAATCTCTCCGGGCCGGCAGCGATCCCACAGTGGTGGTGGGCATCGGCACTATTGCCATCCATCTGCGGGATCTGGCCAAGAGCTATAAGGAGGCCCAGATCGCCATTGAAGTCGGCAAGGTCTTTGACACGGAAAAATACGTCATCAACTATGAGAACCTGGGCATTGGCCGGCTGATTTATCAGCTGCCCACCACGCTTTGTGAGATGTTCCTCCAGGAAGTTTTTAAGAAGAACCCCATTGACGCCCTAGACAAGGAAACGCTTTTCACCATCCACAAGTTCTTTGAGAACAACTTGAATGTCTCCGAAACTGCCCGGAAGCTGTTTGTCCACCGGAATACGCTGGTGTATCGGCTGGAGAAGATCAAGAAGCTGACGGGGCTGGACCTGCGGGAGTTTGATGATGCCATTACGTTTAAGGTGGCGCTGATGGTCAAAAAGTACCTGACCAGCCGCGGCATTGACTCCTGATTTACATCGAATTGACCGCATCCCCGGATGAATGCCGTCCGGGGATGCGTTTCATTTTTTGAGGCTGGCCGCAGGCCTGTAACTTTTGTTACTTTTTTTGTGAATTCTTTCAACATGCAGTTGCATGGGCGGGAAAAACCGTATATAATGAAATTCGATTAGGCATTATGTCGACTATGCCGCCAAATAGGGGAAATCGGGAACCTTTTGGCGGATACAGCCGTCTTGATATTCGGAAAATTATGAAACACGCGTGAGGTGTCTGCATGATTCGTTTAAAAGACGTGGAGATGGTGTACGACAACGGCACGAAGGCCATCAAGGGGATCACCCTTACCATTGAGGACGGGGAGTTCGTCTTCCTGGTGGGACCTTCCGGCTCCGGCAAATCCACGATTATCAAACTTTTGACCGGCGAAGTGGAGCCCTGCGCCGGGCGCATTATGATCAACGGTTTTTCTGTCAGCAACATTTCGGAAAGGCAGATTCCCCTGATGCGGAGGACCCTGGGAGTGATTTTCCAGGATTTCCGGCTCATCGAGAAGAAAACTGTGTATGACAACCTGGCTTTTGTCATGCGGGCAGTAGGCGCACCCCAGAAGGAGATCCGCAAGCGGATTCCCTATGTGCTGCATCTGGTGGGACTGGAGGAGAAGGCCAACAGTTATCCCACGGAGCTCTCCGGCGGCGAGCAGCAGCGAGTGGCGATTGCCCGGGCGTTGGTGAACAACCCCAACACCATCATCGCTGATGAGCCCACCGGCAACCTGGACCCGGAGCGGTCTCTGGAATTGATGAGCCTGCTGGTGAGAATCAACGAGCTGGGTACCACTGTGGTGGTGGTGACCCATGAAAAAGACTTGGTGGACCGCTTTGGCAAACGGGTGGTCACCATCGATTCCGGCCACGTGGTCAACGACAGCGTAGGCGGCTATGTGGGAGGGCATATCCATGGCTAAACGGCACGATTTTCGGTATTTTTTTCATGAGGGCCTGAGCAATATGTTCAGCCATGGCTTCATGTCCTTCGCGGCCATCGGCATTACCGTGGCATGTCTGCTCATCATGGGGACCTTTACCCTGGTAGCGGTGAACGCCAATGCCCTTTTGGCAGATCTGGAGGAGGAAAACGAGATCTTGGCCTATGTGGATGACTCCTATACCGAAGCGCAGGCCAGGGCGTTGCAAAGCGAGCTGGAGAAGGTGCCGAACGTGGCATCCGCCACGTATATCTCCAAGGAGGAGGCCATGGAGGAGTTCAAGGCCCAGTACCCCGACGAGGAGATGTTTCAGGACCTGGACCCGGCAATCCTGCGGGACCGGTTTGCCATCCGGATGGTAGATTTGAAGCTGCAAAGCCAGACGGTGGAGAAAGTGAAGGAAGTAGAAGGCATCGCGGAGGTCAACGCCTTTGAGGAGATTGCCGGCGGCTTTGTCACGGTGCGGAATGTGGCAACCGTGGTGTGCGTTGCACTGATTGCCATCTTGTTCGTGGTGTCGGTGTTCATCATTTCCAACACCATCAAGCTCACCACCTTCGACCGCCGGGAGGAGATCGCCATCATGCGGATGGTGGGCGCGACCAACGGCTTTATCCGATGGCCGTTTGTGTACGAGGGCTTCATGATCGGCTTTTTGGGCGCGATCATCGCCTTTTTCCTGCAATGGGCGCTGTATGAGGCGGTGGCCCAGGGCGTGGATACCAATGATACGCTGCAGCTGATCCGGGTGATCCCCTTCAGTCAGCTGTGGGCTCCTGTAGCAGGCGTGTTTGCGGGAGCGGGCATTTTGATCGGTGTGGGCGGAAGTCTTGCCGCCATTCGCAAATTCCTGCAGGTGTGAGGTGAAGTTCATGGAACAGAAAAAAGCCAGGCGCCGCTTTGCGCGTCTGGGGCGGGGCCTGGCCGCAATGGCCATGGTGGTGCTTCTGGTCGCGGCGGAAGCAAGTCCTGTCCTAGCGGCCACCTGGTCGGACGTCAATGATCTGAAAAACCAGGCCAGCAGCCTGGATTCGAAGAAAAAAGAGCTGCAGAGCAAGCTGGACTCCCTGTCCGACGACAAGAGCGAGGCCATGGCCCGGAAGCAGCTGCTGGATCAGCAGATCGCCAACACCGCGGCCCAGATTCAAAATACCGAGGCTCAGATCGCCGAGTACGCGTCGTTGATCACGCAGACAGAGGCAGAACTGGCGGACGCTGAGGAAAAGGAAGAGGCACAGTATGAGCTGTTCTGTGCCCGGGTGCGGGACATGGAGGAACGGGGCACTGTCAGCTACTGGTCCGTTCTCTTCAAGGCTACCAGCTTTACCGATCTGCTGGGACGGCTGGATATTATCAACGAAATCATGGATGCAGACCAGCGGGTGATCGATGAACTGCAGGCACTGCAGGATGAGATTGAGGCCAAGAAGTCGGATCTGGAAACCGGCAAGGCGGAGGAAGAGGCCGCCAAGGCGGATCTGGAGGCCAAAAAGAGTGAACTGAATACCCAGCGCAGTGAGGCCAATGCCGTCATCCAGCAGCTCACGGCAAACGAAAACGAGACAGAGGCTGTGCTGGCAGATCTGGAGGCGGAACAGGATTCCCTGTGGGCGGAGGCCCAGCGTCTGAGCGACCAGCTGATCGCCCAGCAGGCCGCCAGCGGCCAGTCCACGGAGTCCAACCCCGGCGGCTACATCTGGCCGGTGAACAGCCGGTACATCACCTCCACGGTGGGCGGCCGGGCGTCTCCTGGCGGCATTGGTTCCACCAACCACAAGGGCACTGATATCGGCCGGGTGGGCTATACTAGCTCGGTGTATGCCGCCAAGGCGGGAACGGTGATTGTGTCCCAGTACTCCAGCTCCTACGGCAACTACGTGGTCATCTCCCACGGCAGCGGCAATACCACCCTGTATGCCCACATGTCCAGCCGGAAGGTGAGCGTCGGCCAGTATGTTAACCAGGGGGACGTCATCGGTATCACCGGCTCCACCGGCAACTCCACCGGACCCCACCTCCACTTTGAGGTGACGGAGAACGGTGTGCGGGTCAATCCCCTCAGCGACGGTGCGGAACCCCGCATGGGATATCTGAGCGGCTACACCCTTTCCGGAAGCGCTTAAAATGCATAAAACCTCCTCCCGCCCCGTAGGATGGGGCGGGAGGAATTTTATTATGATCGGACTGCTGCTATGGAAAATACCGGAGAAACGGGGACGGAGCCTGCGGGTGGGGGAGAGGAGCATTCTGCATATGCGCTTTACCTGCGCGGAGATTGCCCGGGGGCCCAAGACGCCGGAGGCAGTGCTGCGCCGCCGGGTAAGCGCGGCGGGCAAGCGGCTGCGGAAACTGGGGATTACCCGGGCGGTGCTGCCGGACGAATTCGCCTACCAGGACCTGCTGGAGCGGCAGGGGATTCGGGCGGTATCCACGGTGACGCTGCGGCGGGCGCTGGCCGCGGACTGGGCCCGTGCGGTGATGGAGGCCAAGGCACTTTCCCCGGGGACGGCCAGAATCGCGGTGGCCGGAGCCCAGCTTACGGGAGAACTGGTGCGGGTGGTGACGGAACTGTCTCTGCGCAACCGCTATGTACTTCTGGACCTGCCCTACGGCGGTGAAGAGCTTTGCCGCCAGCTGAGACGGGAGTACGGGGTGTCGCTGCTGCTGAGCCCCGCCAAAGAACAGCTGGAAGGCGCGGATGTCCTGCTGCTCTTTGACCGGCGGGAGGACCTCAAGCCCGGTGGGGCGGTCCTGCCTCTCTACGAAGGTGCCTCCACGCCGCTGCCGCCGCTGCTGCTGCCGCCGGCTATGGAGGAGCGGCTGCCGGTGGGAGCGGACCGGGGGCAGCTGCTGGCGGCGCTCCGGGAAGCGGGGGCACTCCGGCCGGGACAGATCACGGTGGGCGTACCCCAGACAGAGACACAAAAGATGCTTCCAACTTGACATTTTGGGTTTCAATCACTATAATAAAGCACTAATGATATTATAGAATAAGTATGCACAGGAGAGACCATCCCTCCCTGATTAAAGAATCGGAAAGGAAACCGTGGACATGGAAAAGGAATACCGGATGAGCGCGGCCCGCGCTCAGGAACTGCAGGAAGAACTCAATTACCTCAAGACAACCCGCTCCGACGAAGTGGCGGAGCAGATCAAGGTGGCCCGTGGCTTTGGCGACCTGAGTGAGAACAGCGAGTACGATGAGGCCAAAAACGAGCAGGGCAAGCTCTATTCCCGGATTGCCGAGCTGGAGGAGATTCTGCAGCATGTGGTGATTGTGGACGAGAGCAACGCCCCCACCAATGTGGTCACCATCGGCTGCAAGGTCGTTGTGGTGGACCGCAGCGGCAAGGAAATGCCGGCTTACCGGATCGTGGGCTCTCAGGAGGCAGATCCCATGCACGGCGTCATTTCTGAGGAGTCTCCCTTCGGCAAGGCCCTGCTGGGTGCCAAGGAGGGGGACACCGTTACGGTGGAAGCGCCCCGGGGCAACATTGAGTACACGGTCAAGAAGATCGAGCGGTAAGGAGAGAGACGATGGCTGAACAGAAGACATCCCAGCAGAGCGAGCAGGACCTGAGCCAGCAGACCAGAGTCCGCCGGGAAAAGCTGGCCGCCCTTCAGGCCGAAGGGCATGACCCCTTCCAGATCACCCGGTTTGCCTGGGACCATACCTCTGCCCAGATCAAGGAGAACTTTGACGCCCTGGAGGGCCAGCCTGTCAAGGTGGCCGGCCGCCTGATGAGCAAGCGGGGCATGGGCAAGGTGAGTTTCTGTGACCTCCAGGACCGGGACGGTCGCATCCAGCTCTATGCCCGTCAGGACGAGATGGACGAGGCGGTCTACAAGGCGTTCAAGAAGTACGACATCGGCGACATTGTCGGTGTGGAGGGTGAAGTGTTCCGCACGCAGCGGGGCGAGATGAGCGTCCGAGCCCGGAACATTATCCTGCTCTCCAAGGCACTGCTGCCCCTGCCGGAGAAGTTCCACGGCCTGCAGGACCGGGAACTGCGGTATCGTCAGCGCTATGTGGATCTGATCGTCAACCCGGAGGTGAAGCAGAACTTCATCATCCGTTCCAAGTTTATCAAGCATGTCCGGGACTTCCTGGATAACCGGGGCTATATGGAAGTGGAGACGCCGGTGCTCAACACCATCTCCGGCGGTGCCACTGCCCGCCCCTTCATCACCCACCACAACACCCTGGACATCGATATGTATATGCGCATCGCCACGGAGCTGCCCCTCAAGCGGCTGATTGTGGGCGGACTGGACCGGGTGTATGAGATCGGCCGGATCTTCCGCAACGAGGGCATGGACCCCAAGCACAACCCGGAGTTCACCTCCGTGGAGCTCTACCAGGCCTATGCGGATTTCAACGATATGATGGACCTCTTTGAGGAGCTGCTTTCCTCCGCCGCCCAGAAGATCCTGGGCACCTATCAGGTGGAGTGGCAGGGCGAGAAGATCGACCTGACCCCCGGCTGGCCCCGGATGACCATGGCAGAGGCGGTCAAGCAGTATGTGGGCATCGACTTCATGTCCATCACGGACGACGAAGCCGCCTGGGCGGCTGCAAAGGCTGCCGGTGTGGTGCTGCCGGAGGGCAAGGAAGCCACCTGGGGCAACGCTCTGTATGAGAGCTTTGACCAGAAGGTGGAGGAAAAGCTGGTACAGCCCACCTTCATCACCATGCATCCTGTGGACGTGAGCCCTCTGGCCAAGCGCAGCCCCAAGGACCCCCGCCTGACGGAGCGGTTTGAGCTGTTTATCTGCCGCAGTGAGATGGGCAACGCCTTCTCCGAGCTCAATGACCCCATTGACCAGAAGCAGCGCTTCCAGAAGGAAGTGGAGGCCCGGGCCAAGGGCGACAGCGAGGCCGGTATGATGGACGATGACTATATCAACGCGCTGGAGTATGGCCTGCCTCCCACGGGCGGACTGGGCATCGGCATCGACCGGTGTGTCATGCTCCTGACCAATTCTGATACTATCCGTGAGGTCATTTTGTTCCCCACGATGAAACCGCTGGACTAAGAGCGGGAGAACGCCTGCAAGCGGCTCCGGAAATAGCCGGAGCCGCTTTTTTAATCCCTGCCGGCACCGGAAAAGGCAGAGCGTACAAACGGCCCCGGGGCGGCGGAGTGTCAAACTTTTTACAAAGGAGCGCGCACAAGATGGACTACAAGCTGTTAAACGACGGAAAGACGAAAATCTCCGGTCTGTCCCTGGGCACCTGGGCTTTTTCCGGGGCGCCGGTCTGGGGCGGCTGCGATCGGGATGCGGCCATCGAGACGGTGCACGAGGCGCTGGACCGGGGCATCAACCTCTTTGACACGGCGGAGAAATACGGAGACGGCGCGGCGGAGCTGGTGCTGGGCCAGGCCCTGAAGGGCCGCCGGCAGGAGGCCGTGCTGGCAACCAAGGTCTATTCAGACCATCTCCATCACGATGATGTGATCGCGGCCTGCGAGGCGTCACTGAAGCGGCTGCAGACCGATTACATCGACATCCTCCAGATCCACTGGCCCAATGAGGAGATCCCGGCAGAGGAGACCTTCGGTGCATTTGACGAGCTCAAGAAGGCCGGCAAGATCCGCATGGCCAGCGTCTGCAACCATGGGATTCACTGCCTGGAGCATGTGGCACCCTACGGTGTTGCGCTCAATCAGATGCCCTATTCTCTGGTGTGGCGGCTGGCGGAGTATCAGCTCAGCCCCATTATGGAGGAACAGCATATCCTGCTCTGGGCATACAGCCCGCTGGCGCAGGGCCTGCTGACCGGCAAGTTTCGGACGCTGGAAGACGTGCCCATGAACCGCCGGGCCAACCGGATGTATGATTCCAAATGGGGCGCGGGCCGCCATACCGACGGCGGCTTCGAGCGGGAGATCTTCGCCTTTTTGGATGAACTCCGCAGCCTTTGCCAGAAGACTGGATATGATATGTCCACTTTGGCCCTGAATTTCCTCAAGGCCCGCCCGGGAATGGGGAGCATCCTGGTGGGTGCCCGAAATGTCCGCCAGCTGCGGCAGAATCTGGATGCTTATGAGACCCAGGTCCCGGCCGATGTGCTGGAGTGGTTGGAGGAACACTCTGCCCGGCTTCGGGACCAGATGGGGGAAAACGCGGATTTGTGGGAAAATGCGCCCAACCGATACGGCAAGGAAGGGCGCATGTACTGAGATTTGTGCCCAGAGTGGTCCTGTGGGCGGCAGAATATACGGAATATCGGCTTTTCCACAAAACGATGTGGAAAAGTTTGCCCGTTCGGCGGAAATACCCTGTGGTGCTGCCGGGAGTGCGCAGAAGACAATGTGCCATACAGCTGATTTCCACCACAGTGTCCCCGGTAAGCCGAGGATAGACGGAACACAATGCTTGAGCCCGCCCTCCTGCCGCATGCGGCGGGAGCGGCGGGTTTGCCGCGCAAATTTCACAAAGACAGCTTGAAAAAGAAAACAGACATTGCTATAATACATTAAATATACTGGCCATTATGTCCCCAGCGCCCCCTGTGAAGGGCAGGCGGAGGGACTGGCTGATAGAAAAGGGAGGAACACCATGGAGACCATTACCAGCCGGCAGAATCCGCTTTGCACCCATCTGCGAAAGCTGGCAGCCTCCGCCTCCTATCGCCGCCGCTGCGGCGAATTCCTCTGTGACAGTCCCAAGCTGCTGGAGGAAGCCCTCTTGTGGCAGGGGGCACTTCATACCGTGATTTCCACGGACCAGGTACCCCTGCCGCCCATCCCGGCGGGGGTCCGTCATGTCCGGGTGCCGGAAGACGTCATGCGTTCCGTATCCCCGGCGCAGACACCCCAGGGGGTCCTGACAGTGTGCGGCATGCCGGAGCGGCCGCTGCCGGAAAAGCTGACGGGGACGCGGTACATGGTGCTCGACGGCGTGCAGGACCCCGGCAATGTGGGGACCATTTTGCGCACAGCGGATGCCTTCCGCGCTGACGGGCTGCTGCTGGTGAACGGCTGTGCGGACCTGTACAACCCCAAGACGGTGCGGGCCACCATGGGGGCGGTGTTCCGCTGCCCGGTGTGGAACTGTTCCGTGGAGGAACTGGCGGCGCTGCTGCAAAAAAGCGGGCTGCCGCTTTATGGCGCCGCACTGCGCAGCGATACTGTGGATGCCCGGAAGGCAGATTATCAGTGCTGTGCCGTGGCCATCGGCAGTGAGGGCCGGGGGCTTTCCGGGGAGGTGCTGCGTCTTTGCAACAAGACGGTGCGCATCCCCATGAGCGAGCACTGCGAGTCACTGAACGCGGCGGCGGG
>FR890914.1:11184-15725 GCA_000436875.1 Oscillibacter sp. CAG:155
CGTGGTGTCCGGCCAGCGGACGAGAGGTGAGAGGGTTGCTGAAATATTGGCTGTGGCTGACGAACCTGCGGGGCCTGCACAATCAGACCCGGCTGGCTTTGCTGCGCCATTTTGGTTCCCCGGAAAATCTCTTTTACGCCGATGAGGACGAGATCCTGCTGACTGAGGGCATCACCCGGGAACAGGCGGCGCTGCTGCGGGACCACGATCTGGAGCGGGCAAACCGCATCCTGGGAGATTGTCAGAGGCTGGGAATCGAACTGCTGACGATTCAGGACGCCGCCTATCCTGCCCGGCTGCAAAACATTTATGATCCGCCAGTGCTGCTCTATGTCCGGGGACATCTGCCGGTCATGGATGAAGAGGCGGCCATTGCCGTGGTGGGCACCCGGAAATGCTCACCTTACGGCGTGGCCTGCGGGGAGAAACTGGCCTTTGGACTTGCCGCCGCAGGAGCGGTGGTGGTCAGCGGCCTGGCCGAGGGAATCGATGCGGCAGCTGTCCGAGGTGCCCTGCGGGCCGGCGGTACGCCGGTGAGCGTGGCGGGCAATGGCTTGGACGTCAAATACCCCCGGGAGAATCGCTACCTTTATGAGGATGTGGCGGCGGCCGGCGCGCTTTTGAGCGAGTATCCGCCGGGAACTAGGCCGGACGGCAGGCATTTTCCAGTCCGGAACCGGATATTGTCCGGTCTGAGTCTGGCTGCGTTGGTGATCGAGGCCCCTGCCCGCAGCGGCGCCCTCATTACTGCCGAGACGGCACTGGAGCAGGGCCGGGACGTGTTTGCCGTCCCCGGCCCCATTGACGCGCTTACCAGCGTGGGATGCAACCGTCTGATCCGGGACGGCGCCGGACTGGTGTCCGATGCTTGGGATATCCTGCGGGAATATCAGGATCGCTTCCCGGACAAGATCCATCAGGAGAGCGCGCGTCAGCAGCCGAAAACACTGGGCTACCAGGCCCGCCAGACCCGGGAGGCAAAGCCGGTGCTGCCGTCTTTGTCCCTGCGGGAGGAGAAGCTGGAGCTGACGGACGATCAGATCGCGCTGCTGCGGGCACTTCCGGAGGAAGAGCCCGTGCTGGTGGATGATCTGATCGAGAAAACCGGAATCCCCACCCGGCGGGTGCTCTCTGCCCTGACGGTGCTGGAGATCGAGCAGCTCATTGAACAGCACAGTGGGAAACGCTATACCCGCAAGGTGAATCTTTTGGAGTAAATTACACGCCCCACCGGGGCGTTTGGAGGTACGCAATGGCAAAACACAGCCTGGTCATCGTGGAGTCTCCCGCGAAGGCCAAGACCATCGGTAAATATCTGGGCAAGGATTTCACAGTGAAGGCCTGCATGGGCCATCTCCGGGACCTGCCCAAGAGTACCCTGGGCGTGGATCTGGAGCATGATTTCGAGCCGGTCTACAAACCCATCAAGGGCAAAGAGGATATTATCAGTGATTTGAAGAAGTCGGCTAAAAGCGCGGACATGGTCTATCTTGCAACCGACCCGGACCGCGAGGGAGAGGCCATTTCCTGGCACTTGAAGCAGCTCTTGGACCTGCCGGACGACAAGTGCCGGCGGGTGACGTTCAACGAGATCACCAAGAACGTGGTGCAGGAGAGCATCCGGGAGCCCCGGGACATTGACCAGAAGCTGGTGGATGCCCAGCAGGCCCGCCGGATTCTGGACCGGATCGTGGGCTATGAACTCAGCCCCCTGCTGTGGAAGAAGATTCGCCGGGGCCTTTCCGCCGGGCGGGTCCAGTCTGTGGCCACCCGGATGGTGGACGACCGGGACCGGGAGATCGAGGCCTTCCAGCCGGAGGAGTACTGGACGCTGGATGCCAATCTCCTGGGCAGCGATATCAAGCGTCTGCCCTTTGCCGCCCGTTATCACGGCGTAGGCGGCAAGAAAGCGGAGCTCAAATCTGCCGACGAAGTGGAGGCCGTGGTGGAAGCCACGAAAAACGCCCCCTTTGTGGTCAAGAGCGTCAAGCGGACCGACAAGCAGCGCTCTCCCTCTCCGCCCTTTACCACTTCCACCATGCAGCAGGAGGCCTCCCGCAAGCTCTCCATGACGCCCCGGCGCACCATGGCCATCGCCCAGCAGCTCTATGAGGGCGTGGACATCGAGGGCGAGGGCACCGTGGGCCTCATCACCTATATGAGAACCGACTCCCTGCGGCTTTCCGAGGAGGCCATTGCCTCCGCCCGGGAGTTCATTCTGGGCCGTTACGGCGCGGACTACTATCCCGCCAAGGGCCCTAACCGCTACAAGGCAAAAGCCACAGCCCAGGACGCCCACGAGGCCATCCGCCCCAGCAACGTGAACTGGACGCCGGAGCAGGTGAAAAAGGACCTGACCGGCGAGCAGTACCGGCTCTACCGGCTGATCTGGAGTCGTTTCGTGGCCTGCCAGATGTCCAACGCCGTTTATGACAGCGTGGCGGTGGAGGTGGAGGCCGCGGACCACAGCTTCCGGGCCAGCTCCTCCAGTTTGAAATTCTCCGGCTATACCGCCGTGTACGAAGAGGGACGGGACGAGGAGAAGGAGGAGAAGGAATCTCCCCTGCCGGCGCTGCGGGAGGGAGAGACCCTGGAGCTTCGGGACTTCTCCCGGGACCAGCACTTCACCCAGCCCCCCGCCCACTATACCGATGCAACGCTCATCCGTGCCATGGAGGAGCAGGGCATCGGCCGGCCTTCCACTTACGCCCCCACCGTGTCCACTATTCTGGACCGGGAGTATGTGATGAAAGAGGGCAAATACCTCCACATCACAAACCTGGGCCGGGTGGTGACGGCGCTGATGAAGGAGCGATTCTCCGACATCGCCGACCTGAAATTCACTGCGCACATGGAGCAGCAGCTGGACTCCGTGGAGGAGGGCAAGACCGCCTGGAAAGATGTCCTGCGAGACTTCTACGGTGACTTTGACCAGAACCTCAAGCAGGCGGAGCAGGCCCTGGAAGGCGTGCGCATCAAGGTGCCCGATGAGGTCAGTGAGGAGATCTGCCCGGAGTGTGGGCGGAACCTGGTGGTCAAGTCCGGCCGCTTCGGCCGTTTCCTGGCCTGCCCGGGGTATCCTGAGTGCAGCTTCACCATGCCGCTGGTGGTGGAGATGCCGGGCCGCTGCCCCAAGTGCGGCGGGCGGCTGATGAAGCGCACCGGTACCAGCAAAAAGACCAACAAGCAGTACACCTATTACTGCTGTGAATTCCTCAACAGCAAGGACGAGAGCCGCAAGTGCGATTTTATGACCTGGGACGTGCCGGTCAAGGATGACTGCCCGGTGTGCGGTCAGACCATGTTCAAGCGGGCGGGCCGGGGCTTCAAAAAGCCCTTCTGCATCAACCCGGCCTGCTCCAACTTCCTGCCGGAGGAGAAGCGGGGCTATCCCCGTAAGCCCGCCCAAGACAAGGCGGAGGGCGCTGCGGACGCGGCGGCGGAACAGCCCGCCGCGGAGACCCCAGCGAAAAAGACCGCGGCGAAGAAACCGACGGCCAAAAAGGTCGCTGCCAAAAAATCCACCGCGAAAAAGACCGCCAAGGCGGCCGCCGCAGAGACGGAAGAGACGGCCACGGTGAAAAAGACCGTGAAGAAAACGGCTGCATCCACCGCCAAGAAGACCACGGCGAAAAAGACTACGGCAGCCAAGAAGCCTGCCGCCAAAAAGACCGCCGCGGCAAAGAAGACGGCCAAGAAGGCGGAGGAAGAGGCCTAACGAAGGGCCCGGGCAAGCTGGAACGCGGCGAGAAAAACCGCACGTTCCCGCTGTTCGGCGCAGTCCCATTCAGATTCCTGGTAGTCCTCCAGCAGCCGCCGCTGCTGCCGGTCCAGGGTCTCCAGCAGGGCGTCCTCCCGGCGGTCCCGGAGACGGTAATCTTTCCAATAGGTGCCCGGGAGCGTATCTTCCAGCGTATCAGTCAGCTCCTGAAACAGGATTTCCAGCGGGTCTTTCATAAAAATCATCTCCATTATGCAAGCTTCTTGCATGTCAAGGAGGGCCTATGAAAATTTTTGGAGAACGTCTCAAATTGCTGCGGCGGGAAAAAAAGAAAACACAGCGGGAAATGGCAGAGTTTTTGGGGGTTCAGATCCGGGCGTACCAATACTATGAGTCTGGGTCGTTTTTTCCTGAGATTATCAATCTGATAAAGCTGGCGGACTATTTTGACGTGTCCACCGACTACCTGCTGGGCCGCAGCGATCAGCGCTGAGCGCCGCTTTGCGGCGGGCATCGGCGGGCGGTCCATCCAAAAGAGAGGGATTTACCATGCATGTAACAGTGATCGGCGCGGGTCTGGCCGGCAGCGAGTGTGCCTGGCAGCTGGCCCAGCGGGGCGTCCAGGTGACGCTTTGCGAGATGAAGCCGGAGAAAAAGACCCCCGCCCATGAGACGGAATATTTTGCGGAGCTGTGCTGCTCCAACTCACTGCGCAGCGACCAGCTGGAAAACGCAGTGGGCCTTTTGAAAGAGGAGATGCGCCGCCTGGGCAGCCTGATCCTCTCCTGTGCCGACGCCACCCGGGTGGAGGCAGGCGGCG
>FR890914.1:15815-24373 GCA_000436875.1 Oscillibacter sp. CAG:155
ACCGTGAAAGAGGGCGAGGTGACGGAGATCCCCAAGGGAGAGGTGGTCATCGCCTCCGGCCCTCTGACCTCCGATGCGCTGGCGCAGCGGCTGGGTGAGCTGCTGGGGGAGGACACGGCCCTTCATTTTTACGATGCGGCGGCCCCGCTGGTGTCCGCCGAGAGCGTGGACATGAACTACGCCTGGATGGGATCCCGGTACGACAAGGGCACGGCGGACTACGTCAACTGTCCCATGAACCAGGAGGAGTACGACGCTTTCTGGCAGGCCCTGACTACCGCCGAAGAGGCGCCGGTCCACGGATTTGAGGACGGCAAGGTGTTCGAGGGCTGCATGCCGGTGGAGGTCATGGCCCGCCGGGGACATGATACGCTGCTCTACGGTCCGCTGAAGTCCCGGGGACTGGACGATCCCCGCACCGGTCGCTGGCCCTACGCCGTGGTGCAGCTGCGGCGGGACAATGCCGACGGCACCGTGTATAATCTGGTGGGCTTCCAGACCCACCTGCGTTTTCCGGAACAGCGCCGGGTCTTTTCCATGATCCCCGCCCTGCACGACGCGGAGTTTCTCCGCTATGGGGTCATGCACCGCAACACGTTTTTGAACAGTCCCCGCCTGCTGGACCGCTATTACCGCCTGAAAAAGGAGCCCCGCATCTCCTTTGCCGGTCAGATGACCGGTGTGGAGGGATATGTGGAGTCGGCGGCCAGCGGTTTTCTGGTGGGGGTGGAGACCGCCCGGCGGCTGCAGGGCAAGCCCCCGGTGGACTTTCCCCAGGAGACCGCCATCGGCGCACTGGGGCTGTATGTGTCTAACCAGTCTGTGACGGTGTTCCAGCCCATGAATATCAATTTCGGCATTATGCCGCCGCTGGACCATCGGGTCAAGGGCAAACGGAACAAGAATGCCGAGCTGTCCCAGCGGTCGTTGACAATCATTGACGGATTGAGAGAGGAGGTCCTTTCATGAAGATCATCGTAGACGCCATGGGCGGCGACAACGCCCCCGGTGCCATCGTCCAGGGTGCACTGGAAGCAAACCGCACCCACGGCCTGGAGATCCTTTTGGTGGGGCGGACGGAGGAGGTCCTGCGGGCTGTGGAGGCCTGCGGCGAAAAGAGCCTGCCCGCCGGTGTGGAGATCAAGGGGGCCACAGAGGTGGTGGAGATCGCAGATGATCCCGCCACGGCCTTCAAAATGAAGAAAGACTCCTCCCTTACCGTGGGACTGAACCTGCTCAAAGAGGGGGCGGGGGATGCGTTCGTCTCCGCCGGGTCCACCGGCGCCCTGCTGGCGGGAGCCACGCTGGTGACCAAGCGTATCCGCGGCATCCGCCGGGCGGCTATGGGACCCAGCATCCCTGTCCTGGGCGGCCAGGCCATTTTGTGTGATTGCGGTGCCAATGCCGAGTGCACGCCGGAATATCTGCTGCAATTTGCGTACCTGGGCAGCTTCTATGCCCAGCGGGTCTGCGGAGTGGAGCGTCCCCGGGTGGGCCTTTTGAACATCGGCGCCGAGGCGGAGAAGGGCGACAATCTCCGCCATGAGACCTATCCGCTGCTCCAGACGGCGGCGGAGCAGGGACAGCTCAACTTCATCGGCAATGTGGAGGCCAACGACGTGATGCTGGGCAAGGCCGATGTGGTGGTGACCGACGGCTTTACCGGAAATATCCTGCTCAAGGGCCTGGAAGGGACCGCCAAGTTCCTTTTGAAGGAACTCAAGGGTGTCTTTCTCGCCAGCACCCGGGGCAAGCTGGCAGCCGGCATGGTGAAGGGGGATCTGGAGCAGATGAAGAAGCTGCTGGACCCCTCTGAGGTGGGCGGCACGCCCTTCCTGGGAATTTCCAAGCCGGTCATCAAGGCCCACGGCGGATCGGACGCCCGGGCCATCACCAACGCTGTGCTCCGGGCGGCAGAATATGCCCAGAGCGGCTTTATTGACGACATTGCCGCAAACATCGACCATATGCGGGTCCAGGGGGAAGCGTAAAAATTTACTTCCCCTATTGACACCGGCGCGGATGTTGCCGTATGATTACCCCAGCGAGTACATCCCAACATCCCGTAAGGAGTGAACAGCATGTCGAATGAAGAGATTTTTCAGACGATGAAAGACCTGGTGGCCGAGCAGTTTGCCATGGAACCGGATGAGGTGACCATGGAGACCTCCTTCGAGGAAGATCTGGGCGCCGATTCCGTGGACCTGGTGGAACTGGTGATGGCCATGGAAGAGGAGTTCGAGATCGGCGAGACCCAGGAGGAGGATCTGAGCGGCCTCAAGACCGTAGGGGACGCGGTGAACTATATCGCGGGAAAGCTGAATAAATAAGATGAGGAACCGCCCCGCCCCGCGCGGGGCTTCCTTTTGGAGAGGAACGTCATGGAGGAACTGGAGAAAAAACTGAATTACACGTTTCGGGACCGTGCGCTCCTCAGCGAGGCCCTGAGCCACAGCTCCTATGCCAACGAGCACCGCAGTGCCCATCTGCGCAGCAACGAGCGGCTGGAGTTTCTGGGGGATTCCGTGCTGGGGTTTGTGACGGCGGAGTTTCTGTTCGCCCAGCACCCGGACCTGCCGGAGGGTGACCTGACCCGGATTCGGGCCGCACTGGTGTGTGAGCAGAGCCTCTATGAGGTGGCCCGCAAGCTGGACTTGGGCCGGTACCTGAAGCTGGGCCGGGGCGAGGAGAGCGGCGGCGGCCGGCAGCGGACGTCCATCCTGGCAGATGCCACGGAGGCGGTGTTTGCTGCGGTCTATCTGGACGGCGGCATCGGCGCGGCATCGGACCTCATCCACCGCTGTCTGCTGGACGCGGAGAAGGAGGAGGCTGTGGAGGAGCGGCGCCGGGATTATAAGACCGCGCTGCAGGAACTGGTACAGCGGACGCCCGGCGTGAGTATTACCTATGAGCTGGTGCAGGAGTCTGGACCCGATCACTGCCGCGTCTTTGAGATGGAAGTGGCCGTGGGCGGCAAAGTCGCCGGCCGGGGCCAGGGCCATAGCAAGAAAGAGGCGGAGCAGGCCGCTGCCAGAGCGGCGCTGGAATCCATGAGCGAGACCGAAAATTCTTAATCGTACTTGAACCGCAGGGGACGGCATGGCTGCCGGCCCCTGCGCCGCCTTTTCCGGCGGGGTGCAAATATGACTGGAATTTTCCCTGCCGCTATGCTATACTAATTTCCATATGAGCATTAAGGAGCGTGAGCTGATTGTCCCTGCTGTCGTCTATTCTCCTGGGCCTGGTCCAGGGCATTGCAGAGTTTTTACCGATCTCCAGCTCCGGCCATCTGGCCATCGCGGAGCATCTTTTGAACGTATCCGGCGCCACAGAGATTCCCGACTTTTTTGATGTGCTGCTCCATCTGGGCACTCTGGTTGCGGTATTTGTGGCCTACTGGTCGGATATTCGTGACATGATCCAGGAACTGATCTGTGGTGCGCGGGATCTGGCCCGCCGCAGCACACCGGACCCCATTCCTCCGGCCCGCCGTTTGATTTTGCTGATCATCGTAGGTACGCTGCCGCTGTTTTTGATCCTGCCGGTAAAGGATCTGGTGGAAGGGCTGAGCGACAACATGTATTTTGTGGCCGGCGCCCTCCTGGTCACCGGCTGCCTGCTTTTTGCCAGCGATCGGGTCCGCCATGGCCGCAAGACGGAGCGCAGCGCCACACTGATCGATGTGCTGATCGTGGGCGTGGCCCAGGCCATCGCCACCTACCCCGGCATCTCCCGGTCCGGCACCACCATCACCGCCGGCTGCTTCGTGGGCTTTGAGCGGAAGTTCGCCGTACGCTTTTCCTTCCTGCTCTCGATTCCCGCAATCCTGGGCGCCAACATCCTGAGCCTGAAAGACGCGGTGGAGGCGGGCATCGACTGGCCCTCCGTGCCGGTATATCTGGTGGGCGTGGCAGTGTCCGCCGTGGTGGGCTATGCCTGCATCCGGCTTTTGAAGATGATCGCTGCCAAGGGTCGCTTTGGCTGGTTCGCCTATTACTGCTGGTTTGCCGGCGCGGCAACTTTGCTTTTGACCATCGTGACCCAGTGATCCTATAAGGAGGTACATACCGTGGCATCCGCCTCGCAAAAGAAACCCACCGCAAAAAAGAAAAGCACATCCGCACGAGGAACCTCCTCATCCTCCCGTACCCGGAAGCCGGCACAGCCGAAAAAGCAGCCCATCCGCCGGGAGGTCTGGAGTGTGATTTTGCTGGTGCTGGCCCTGTGTACGGTGGTCAGTTACTTCGGGATCAGCGCCATTTTTATCGACTGGCTGGCGCTGCTGCTCAAGGGGCTTTTCGGCTATGGCTACTGTCTGGCGGGACCGGCTTTTCTGCTTGCGTCCGCTATTTTGATGTTTCACCATGGCCGTCCGGTTCGCCTGCGGGTGACCTGCACCCTGCTGCTTCCGGTGCTCTTCGGCGTGCTGGGACATATGATTTTTGTATCCAAAACGTATAATCCTGGCTTTGGTATCCTGAAAGTATTGTGGCAGGACGGCGTTTCCCTGAAATGCGGCGGCGCTGTGTCCGGCGCATTGGCGGCGGGGTCCGTGGCAGTATTTTCCAAAGTGGCGTCCATCGTCATTTTCCTTGTACTGTTTGTGGTGCTGCTGATGGCCGCACTGCACCTGACTCCGGCGGCGATGGTGGAGAAGATCCGCAACCGTCCGGTCTATGAAGAGGAACCCGAGCCGGAGATCCCCGCCATCCCGGCAGAGCCGCCCCGGCGCCGCAGAGAGGACCGTACCCGGGCTTCCATTGATATTCCGCTGGACGGTGAACCGACACGGGCACAGGCAGCCGCCCCCGAGCCTGCCAGCAAGGAGCCGGGACGCTTTACCAGCTTTTTCCGGCATAAGTCCGATCAGCAGATGACGCCCGCCCAGGTACTGCGGGAGAGTGGAGAAGAGCCTGCCGCTGCGGCCCGGGAGGTTTCAGCCCCTGCGGAATCTGCGGCTCCCCGGACGCCTGCCATCCCGGCGGAGCCGGTGCAGGCGGCGCAGACCGTGCAGCCAGTGCAGCCGCCCTCCCCGGCCCCTGCACCGACACCCCTGACTCCGGAAGAGCCCTCTGCCCGGCGGGAAAAGGCCAATACCGCCAAGGAGGTGGCGGCGCAGACCGCTGCCGTGACGGCGGAGATTCAGGAAAAACTCTCCGGCGGGGAGGGGGACTATCAGTTCCCGCCCATTACGCTGCTGCATGAAAGCCAGGGAGAAAACCACATCGAGGCTGGTGCGGAACTGCGGAACAACTCCCGCCGTCTGGCAGAGACGCTCAACAGCTTCGGTGTGGACGCAACTCCCGGCGATGTGGTCCATGGTCCCTCCGTCACCCGGTACGAGTTTGTACTGGAGCAGGGTGTGAAGCTCTCCAAGATCACCAATCTGGCGGATGATATTGCCCTGGCTCTGGGCGCCACCGGCGTCCGGATCGCCCCCATTCCTGACAAGATCTCTGTGGTGGGCATCGAGGTGCCCAACAAGTCTGTCACGCCGGTACTGATTCGGGACGTCATCGAGTCCCGGGAGTTTGCGGAGCATAAGTCCAAGACCGCCTTTGCCCTGGGCCGGGACATCGGCGGACGCAACATTGTGGGCAACATCGAAAAGCTGCCCCATGTGCTGATTGCCGGTACCACCGGTTCCGGTAAATCCGTGTGTACCAACTCCCTCATCATCAGCCTGCTCTATAAGTCCACCCCTGACGAGGTGCGCTTTATCATGGTGGACCCCAAGATGGTGGAACTGGCCCCGTATAACGGCATCCCCCATCTGCTGATCCCGGTGGTGACAGACCCCAAAAAGGCCGCCGGTGCATTGCAGTGGGCCGTGTTTGAGATGATGAAGCGGTACAAGACCTTCTCCGAGTGCGGCGTCAAGAAGCTGGAGGAGTACAACAAACTGGCCCGTGCCACGGAGGGAATGGAAACTATGCCCAGCGTGGTGGTGGTCATCGACGAGCTGGCAGATCTGATGCTGGTGGCGGCCAAAGAGGTGGAGGAATCCATCTGCCGGGTGGCCCAGATGGGCCGTGCCGCCGGCGTGCATCTGGTCATTGCCACCCAGCGTCCCTCGGCAGACGTCATCACCGGCCTCATGAAGGCCAACATCCCCAGCCGGATCGCCTTTGCGGTGGCATCCTCTCTGGAGTCCCGCATCATTCTGGACACCACCGGCGCGGAGAAGCTGGTGGGCAAGGGCGATATGCTCTACGCTCCTCTGGGGGCCGGAAAACCCACCCGTGTCCAGGGCTGCTTTATCTCCCCGGAGGAGATCGAGCAGGTGGTATCCTTTGTCAAGCAGACCGGCGAGGCTCAGTACGACGACGATGTCATCGCCAAGATCGAGGCGTCTATCCAGGAAAAGGACAAGGGAAGCGCCAAGGGCGGCTCCGCCTCCGCAGACTCCGGCGACGAAGAGGGAGACGAGCTGCTGCCCGCAGCGGTGGAAGTGATTTTGGAGACGGGACAGGCGTCTGTCTCCATGCTGCAGCGGCGGCTGAAACTGGGATATTCCCGGGCCGCCCGGCTGGTGGACCAGATGGAAGAGCGGGGGATCGTTGGGCCTTTCGAGGGCTCCAAGCCCCGTCAGCTGCTCATCACCCGGGCCCAGTGGCAGGAGATGCAGATGGGCGGCAATGCCGCGTCCGATGCCGCTGCGCCCGAGGAGCCGCCATTCCCGGTGGATGAAAATTAAGCGTTTTGCCCGACCAACAAAGCTGTGTATCTTCCCCTTCCCGGGAAGATACACGGCTTTGCCGCATCTGGGAAGGAGATTCCAAAAGTCGGAAATCTCCACCTTGACAAATGGCCGCAAAGGGCTATAATAAAACGAAGAAACGCGATGACAAAGCCAGCTTTCTGAAACCGGTTCTCAGCGAGGGGTGTATGGTGCAAGTCCCCAGCCAACGCCAGAAAGCAAGCCACTTTGGAGCAGCCTGTGAGGGGCGGGACGGTTCATCACCGTTACAAGATGACATGAGATGTCCTCGCTTGCGGGGACAGATCAGGGTGGTACCGTGAAAGTTTTTCGCCCCTGACAGTTGTCAGGGGCGTTTTTTTTGACGATGCACCTGTGTCGGCGGCACATCTTCCCAATTCCGCCGTGGTATGGAAGCAGCAGTTGAACCATCAAGCGAAGGAGGTCATTCACATGAAGTTTTCCAGCAAGATCGAAGCGTGCGAACTCTCTCCCATCCGAAAGTTCCACCCCTACGTGGTGGCGGCACAAGCAAAGGGACGCAAGGTCTATCACCTGAATATCGGCCAGCCGGACATTGAGACGCCCAAGTCCTTCTTTGACGCCGTCCGGAACTTCGGCGAGTCTGTACTGGCCTACGCGCCGTCTCCCGGCGTGGAGGTGTATTTGGAGGCAGTGCGGGACTACTACGTCAACCTGGGGTTCCCCATTACCTGCGATGACATCATGGCGACCCACGGCGGCAGCGAGGCACTGGAGATCGTGCTCTCCTGTATTCTGGACGAAGGCGATGAGATTTTGCTCCCGGAGCCCTTCTATCCCAATTACACCACCTTTGTGGGCGTCACCGGCGGTGTGGGCCGCCCCATTCCCACCAAGGCGGAGGAGGGCTATCGCTACGCCACCCGGGAGCAGATCGAGCCGCTGATCAACGAGCATACCCGGGCGATCATGGTCACCAACCCCGGAAACCCCACCGGCGTAGTGCTGCGCCCGGAGGAGATGCGTCTGCTGGCGGATATTGCCAAGGAGCACGACCTGCTGCTCATCAGCGACGAGGTATACCGGGAGATCGTGTACAGCGGGGAAAAGCTCAGCTCTATGCTGGAGTTTGAGGATGCCGCCGAGAATGTGGCCATCATTGACTCCGTGTCCAAGCGGTTCTCCTCCTGCGGTGCCCGGGTGGGCGCCCTCATTACCCGCAATCAGAAGCTGATGGAGCAGGCCATGAAGATCTGCCAGGGCCGGCTGTGCGCCGCCACACTGGACCAGGTGGGCGCTGCCGCCATGTACCGCTCCACGCCCCAGTCGTATTACGACGCTGTCCGGGAGGAGTACCGCCGCCGCCGGGATACGGTGGTGGAGGCGCTGGAGAAGCTCCCCGGCGTTCAGTTCAGCCATCCCGAGGGTGCCTTCTATGTGATGGCCACGCTGCCGGTGGATGACGCGGAAAAGCTCCAGTATTTCCTGCTGGAAGAGTTTGAGGACCACGGCGAGACTGTGATGTACGCTCCCGGCGAGGGCTTCTACGGAACCCCCGGCAGAGGCCGCAACGAGATCCGCATCGCCTATGTGACCAATCCTGCCGACCTGGCCCGGTCCATTGAGCTGCTGGGCCTGGGCATCCAGGCCTACAACGCCCGGAAGGAGCAGGCGTGATCCGGCATATCGTCATGTGGAAGTTCCACCCCGGTACGGAGGCGGAGCAGGCCCGGTTTCTGGACGGCCTGCGGAGTTTGCAGGGCGTGATTCCGGAGCTTTTGCGCAGCGAGGTGGCCGTCAACACCGGAGATGGCAATTATGATGCGGTCCTGGTCAGTGAGTTCCGGGATTTAGAGGCTCTCCGGTCCTATCGGGA
>FR890915.1 GCA_000436875.1 Oscillibacter sp. CAG:155
AGAATTTGGATGGTCGTCTGAATGTCCCTTGGTGATTCGATCTGCATGGCACCCCGGAAGAGCAGTTCTTCCTTTGCTGTCATGTTTTCCAACCGTTGTTCCAGCCAATCATGTTCCGATTTGCCCATCTCCATCCCCTCAAGAAGAGGGGCAAGGCGGTGTTTCATGGACTCATCACCTCCATCTGCGGCCCATAATGGGACTGCGAGTAACTCACATCCAGGTCGGTGTGCTGTACCACATAGCCTTCAGAGGTGAAGACTCCGCCCTCCTCCATTCTGGCCTTTCGGCCAATGGCTGCATAGTCCAGGACTTCATACACCTCTTCCGGCAGGCCGGGAGGAATCACCGGGAAGTCATTGTCCACATAGAAGTGTCCCAGTTGCTCGTCATTCCCAACTCCTGGAGCAACATGACAGCAGTCCGCACTGTTGGCCAGGTCGATCAGACGACACAGTGGCAGTTCCATCGTTCCTTTATCCAGATCCATGCGGACAAGCCCCTCGAAGGCCGCTTCCTGGACAGGTTCCAAGGAGGCCAGTTTCTTAGCCAGCAGATTCAACTCTGTCAGATCCATATCCTCTGGCATGTGCTCCTTAAGGTATTCCCGCCCACAGAAGTCCGATACTTCGGTATAGAGGGGAGAGCCGGTGTTCAGTTCCAGTTGGAGTGCATCCAGTTTTTCCTGTTCCATAGGCAGTTCTACCAACCGGTGATCAACACTGTCCATTTCCAAAGGACTTACATATACGATGAATCCTTTATTCAAGCGTCATTCCTCCCATCTCCTGGTTCTGATGTTCTTCATACCACTTGGGATCCGCACCAGGTACATCCCAACCGCACATGCTGCCAGTGAGCATTGCCTGTTCCTGAGCCGGAGTAATGCCTCGGCGCTGGTTGTTATAGTCC
>FR890916.1 GCA_000436875.1 Oscillibacter sp. CAG:155
CGGAGCCCGACGGCGAGACCGATCCGAATGGCGCGGCGGAGCCCGACGGCGAGACGGTTCCCGAAGAGGGAAATGCCGCCGCAGGTGCAGAGCCTGTGGAAGAGCAGCCGGCGATCGTTGAAATCCCTGAAATTGTGGAAGAGCCAGTTTGGGAATATGATACCATTCGAACGGTGGCGGATGACGATGCGGAGATTACCGTGTCCGGCCTGATGCCTAAGGGCTCCTATGTGACCGCCAAGTCGGTGGAGATTACGCTGGAGGACCTGACGGTCCTGGCTGCCTATGACATCACCATCTATGACAGCGAGGGGGATGAATGGCAGCCTGACGAATCTGTTACCGTGGAAATTCAGAATCCCGCCCTGGCCGATGTGGAGGATGTGGAAATCTACCACATGGAGGACGAGGACGCCGAGCCCGAGCATGTGGATACGATTACCACGGATGAGGACGTGGCCACCTTTGAGGCCGAGAGTTTCTCCATCTATGTGGTGGCGGCCAACAGACCCAGTTGGGAGTGGTCGCAGATCGATGATGGGAATAAAGAGTTCCGCGGCGGTCAGGTCATTTCCCTGTACAGCGATTCTGGCCATTCCAAGCATCACTGGGAAATCACGGAAGGAAAAAATGCAGCTGAAATCACAGGAAACAGCAAGTGGGCAACCCTGACTTTGAAAGAAGTCGAAAGGGATACCCGTGTTACCATTAAGCATAGCTATAAGGGAATTCTTTTCTCTGGTGAGGAAGAAGCCACTATCACGGTAAAAGCCAGCAAAGGGACGCAGACAGTCTATGTATATGTAGATGCAAGAGATGTCCAGACGGGTACTGGCGGATTTATCAATGAGAATGGATACTTTACCATCGGCACCATTGAGATGCAGCTGCCTGATCCGGAAAAATCCTATGCTGGAAACGGTGAAGCGCGCTATAAAACATACGAAGATGCAGTGAAGAGAGCTCTGGGTGGGATCAACCATATGTACAATACCTGGGTTGATCTGGATGATGTGGACTGGTACACCCTGCATACTGCGGATGGTGCAGATATTGCATCTGGTCAGGTATTCGTTCCCAGTGGTCAGTATGCCTGGCACTTGGATGGAAGGATCAGTGAAGTTCCTACTCTGTATAAAGTCACGTATCATGCAAATAACGGGACCCAGGCGACCTATCCGAATCCCAATATGTATGAGGAAAATGCGGAAGTCCTTGTTTTGGGAAATGAGACTACAGGGTTCCAAAATGAAGGCAAGGTATTTTTGGGCTGGTCTACGACCCCGAACGGAACAGTGGATTCGGACTACACAGTTGGCGAGACATTTGTCATTCGGAATAACGTTGACCTTTATGCTGTATGGGGAGATGAGCTTCCCACGACCGGCACCCTGACGGTAACTAAAACTGTATCCGGGCACGCACTTCCTGCGGATTTCCACATCCTGGTCAAGAACAGCAGCAATCAGGTAGTTTACACCCTGGGCCTGACCAGCGGGGACGGTGTGATTGGCCCCGATGCAAATACCACGTACACCTGGACACTCTCCGATGTCGCACCCGGCACTTACACGGTGACGGAAGAAAACGCCCTGATTAACGAGTATGACCTGGAAGCCAGCTCGAATCCCGCAGTTGTCTATGTACAGGCGGGTAAGAATGCTTCCATCCAGGTGACCAATACCTATACCGACGCATCTGGCGAGACGGCTTCCTTCACCATCAAGAAGGTAGAGAAGGGCACCAACACCGGGCTGGAAGGCGCGGAGTTCCATCTCTGCCAGAATGAGAACTGCACGGGCAGCTGCAAGAATGGCATCACATGGACCACTGATAAAGATGGCCTGGCAAACTTTACCGGCCTGACAAGCGGCACTTATTATCTCCGCGAGACCAAGGCACCCGATGGCTATAAGCTGGGCAGCACCGTCTACAAGATCAAGGTAGGCGGCCAGCATGAGAAGCAGACGGCAGGCGGCAACATCTTCACCTACCTGTGGAAGCTGATTGCGGGTGTTTCCGAATCCCAGGCACAGAAGGATGAAAGCGGCCATATTTTGATTCCTAATGAGAAGCAGTCCGGCACCCTGAAGGTGACCAAGACGTATACAGGTGTGAATGCGCTTCCTGGTTCTTTCATGATCGAGGTCGCGGCTTCGGATGGCACGAAACAGCTGCTCTCCTTTGAGAATGTTAAAACTTGCAAAACGGGATGTTATGAATGGGAACTGCCCCTCCCTGTGGGTTCCTACACGGTTTCCGAAACGGGCTATGAAAAGGCCGGTTATGATGTTTCCATCGGTGTGGATGAGCGGCAGAATGTGACCAAACCCAGCACCACTGTGGTGGTTACAGAAGGTGATACCACAAGTCTGACCTTCCAGAACGCCTATACGTCCACTACGCCCGCCCCCATTGAGCCTGTGACGATTACCTTCAGCGGACTGAAGGATCTGGACGGCACCCGGACCGATGTTCCCCAATTTACGTTCTATCTCAAGTCTTATGTAAAGAACATCTCTGATCCTCTGACGGAGCCTTCGGAGCTGGTTTCGGAGGTTACCAATGATGCGTACGGCCGCATTTTCTTCGACACCCAGACGTTTGAGAGTGCTGGTACGTACTGGTATCAGGTAGCGGAGAAGATCCCATCCCTTGATGACGGCTACCGCTATGACACCACGGTCTACTATATTGAGGTCGTTGTGACGGAAAACGACGGTGCGCTCACCGCAAATGAGACCTTCTATACCAACGTGGAGAGCAATGGAAAGTCTGAGCTGGTGAAGGCGGATGCGATCCTCTTCCACAATGAGACGGTGGAACCGGAACCGGTCCCGGAGACGGTGGACCTCTCCTTCCAGTATGTGACAAATGTCTCCGGTGCCAGCGATGTGCCCTCCGGTGTGACGGCCCCCGCGACCCAGGAACTGGCAAAGGACAGCGTCTTTGGTACTCATGCCTATGGTACCGGCAGCTATTCCTCTGACTATACCTTCCACGGCTGGTATGAGGACCCTGCCTGCACGGTGCGGATGGCGGCTGATGCGATTCTCTCCAGTGATACCACGGTCTATGGTTATTGGACCTATGATGACGGTGATGACGGCGGCGATGACCGGGATGATGACGATGACGACGATGACCACGGCACCAACATCCCTGACGACGATACGCCTACCACGAATCTGCCTGATGAAGGCACGCCCACTACGGACCTGCCTGATGAAGGCACGCCTACCACGGACCTGCCTGATGAAGGCACTCCCACCACGGATCTGCCCGATGGGGAGACGCCTATGGCGGAGGCTCCCAAGACCGGTGACACTTCTCTGGTCTGGGTCCTGGCCGCAGCGGCCTCCGGTGCCGGCCTGGTTTGGCTGGCGGTCTCTGGCATGAAGCGCAAGGACCACGACGCCTGATGATTGCATAAGCATCGGAAAAGGACCCGGGCCGATCGGCCCGGGT
>FR890917.1 GCA_000436875.1 Oscillibacter sp. CAG:155
CTGCCGGGCCTTTTCCGCCAGCGCCGCCCGGTACTGCTCCTCACAGCCCGCAAGCGCCGTCAGTTCCTCCCGGGTTGCCGCCAGGTCCGCCTGCACCGACGCCAGCTCCCGGCAGACCATGTCATGCCGCACGGCGGCCTGGGATGCCTCCGCCCGCTCCTGATCCAGCCGGTCGTCCAGACCGCCGGTGAACCGGAGAAAATACGCCGTCAGGCTCCCGCCCTCCAGTTTGTCCACATCCCTCTGCTCCTTGCTCCGGGCGGCAGCCAGCTCTGCCTCCCGGGCCTTCAGGGCAGGCAGCTGACTTTGCAGACTTCTCTCCCGGCTGCGCAGTTGGGCCTGCCGGGCCACCTGCTCCCGCAGAGTGCGCAGTTTTGCATCCATGGTCTCCATTCGGGCCCCTCCTCTCGTTATTTCTTATTTCAGCTCGTCCAGGGTCAGGGTGAAGCTCTCCAGGAAGGTGTCGATGAAATAGGTCACCTCCGGCAGGCCATAGCCCTCCAGGGCCCGACGGGTCTGCTCCGCCGCCTGACGGAACTCCAGATTTCCGGCCTTGAGCTCCTCCAAACACTTGATGTGGGCGGAGAGCTTGTCCGCCGCCTTCACCAGACACCGCGTCTCCTCGTCCGGCACGGTGAGGATGGGGGCGTACACCTCCCTCAGCTCCGACGGCAGCATTCCCAGGAGCTTTTGCTCCGCCATTTTTTCCACATCCTTGTAGGCTTCCTGAATGGCGGGGTTATCGTACTTGATGGGGGTAGGCATGTCGCCGGTGAAGATCTCGCTGGCGTCGTGGTAGAGTGCCGCCACCGCCACCGCCCCCGGGTCCACATGTCCGCCAAACTTTTCGTTGCGGATCACCGCCAGGGCGTGAGCCAGCACCGCCACCTGATGGCTGTGCTCCTGCACGTTCTCCGGAGCGGTGTTGCGCATCAGGGCCCAGCGCTGGATGAAGCGCATCCGGGAGAGATAGGCGAAAAAGTGACTTCTCATCTCACGCCTCCAGAATGCGGCCCAGCAGGACCTGACCATCCGTGCCGGTGATCTCCACGGAGCGCACCACATTGTGCAGCCCCTCGCCATCCGCCAGCACCTCCATGTAGTTGGGGGCATGGCCGAAGAACTTGCCGTCCCGGGGCTGCTCGAAGAGCACCGGGTACACCTGCCCCACGCAGCCCTCCAGGTAGGCCCGGCGCATCCCGGCAGCCGTTTCGGAGGCCCGGCGGCACCGCTCCTCCTTCACCGCCTTGGGGACCTGGGCCATCTTCGCCGCCGGCGTGCCGGGACGGACGGAGTAGGGGAAGATGTGCATCTGGGCAAAGCCGCAGGCGGCGATGAAGCGGAGCGTCTTGGAAAACTCCTCCTCCGTCTCCTCCGGGAATCCGCAGATCAGGTCCGTGGTAATGGCTGGACGGTCAAAATATTGGTTTAAAAGTGCAACAGACTGTGCATATCGGGCGGTATCGTACTTTCGGTTCATCCGCCGCAGCGTCTCGTCGCACCCGCTTTGCAGCGACAGGTGGAACTGGGGACAAAGGTCCGGCAGTGCCGCAGCCCGGCGGCAGAAATCCTCCGTCACCGTCCGGGGCTCCAGACTGCCCAGCCGGATGCGGACCCCCGGCGCCGCGGCACAGACCGCCTCCAGCAGATCGATGAGGGAGGTGCCGTCCTTCAAATCCCGGCCCCAGGAGGAGATCTCGATGCCGGTGAGCACGATCTCCCGGTAGCCCTCCTCCCGCAGTCCGGCGGCCTGCCGGGCCGCCTCGTCCAGCGGCAGGGACCGCACCGGTCCCCGGGCATAGGGGATGATGCAGTAGGTGCAGAAGTTCACGCACCCGTCCTCCACCTTGAGCATGGCCCGGGTCCGCTCCTCCAGGCCGCCGGCGGGCAGCACCTCGAACACTCGCCGCTCAAAGGACTGGTCGATGGCCTCAATGCGGCCCTTTTTCTCCGCCGCCTCCTCCAGCAGCTCTACAAAGCCGATGCGGTCCCCGGTGCCGGCGATCAGGTCCACATCCAGGGCCCGGACGTCCTCGGCGTGGGTCTGGGGGTAGCAGCCGCACAGCGCCGCCACGGCGTC
Organism: Oscillibacter sp. CAG:155; assembly: GCA_000436875.1. Taxonomy (GTDB): domain Bacteria; phylum Bacillota; class Clostridia; order Oscillospirales; family Oscillospiraceae; genus Oscillibacter. Next base: position 2,081 of record FR890917.1, read on the forward strand.
GGGATGCTGCCGCCGGACCCGGTGGAGCATCTGCCGGGACTTCTGGTCGCTGACGGCGGTGACGGAACAGCTGTTGATGACATAGGCATCCGCCTCCTCAGTAAAGGGCACCACCTCATGGCCCCGTGCCCGGAGGGTCTGCTCGATGGCCTGGGTCTCGTACTGATTCACTTTGCATCCCAGGGTATAGATGGCAACTTTCATGGTTACTCCTTGCGCTTTCGAAAAATCCTGATTATAATGAATAGGCATGTCTATTATACGTGTATTTTCGCCGCCGGGCAACCCCCAACGGCAGGAGGTTTGCAGCCATGATCTATCTCGACCACGCAGCCACCACCCCGGTACCCCGGGCCGTGGCAGACACCATGTACACCGTGCTCACGGAGCACTTCGGAAACCCCAGCGCCCAGTACCCCATGGGGTTGGAGATGAAAAAGAAAGTGGAACTCTGGCGCAGGACAGTGGCCAAGGCGCTGGGCTGTGAAAGCCGGCAGCTGTTTTTCACCTCCTGCGGCACCGAGGGGGACAACTGGGCCATCCAGGCCGCCTGCTGGCAGAACCGCCGCCTGGGCCATCACATCGTCACCACCGCGGTGGAGCACAGCGCCATGCTGGAGGGCTGCCGCTGGATGGAGCGTCAGGGCTGGGAGGTCACTTACCTCACTCCCAACAGTGAGGGCGGGATCTCTGCCCAGCAGGTGCTGGACGCTGTCCGGCCGGACACGGCGCTGGTGTCCTGCATGCTGGTGAACAACGAGCTGGGCACCATCTACCCCATTCAGGAGATTGCCCGGGGCCTGGCCGCCAAAAATCCCCAGACCCTGCTCCACACTGACGCCGTCCAGGGCTTTTTGAAGATCCCCTTCTCCGCCAAGACCCTGGGAGCGGACTTTGTCACCATCTCCGCCCACAAGATCGGCGGCCCCAAGGGGATCGGCGCGCTGTACATCGGGCCCCGGGTGAAAAACCCCCGGCCCTTGCTGCCCGGCGGCGGCCAGGAGGGGGGATTGCGCTCCGGCACGGAGGCCACAGCCCAGATTGCCGGCTTTGCCAAGGCGGTGGAGCTGCGGGCAGAGGGGCTGGAGGACAAGCTCCGCCACATGGCGGAAATCAAGGCCTACGCCCAGGAGCGCCTGAGCTCCATCCCGGACCTGGTGTTCGTGGGCCGCAGCGACGCGCCCCACATTCTCTCTGTCTCCCTGGTGGGCTGGCCCAGCCAGAACATCGTCAACGACCTGGGCAGCCAGGGCATCTGCATCTCCGCCGGCTCCGCCTGCCACCAGGGCAAGCCCAGCCAGGTGGTGGCCGCGCTGCATCTGCCCAAAAAGACCGCCGGCAGCGTGGTGCGCCTGAGCTTCGGTCCGGAGACCACCCGGGAGGAGATCGACGCCTGCGTCCAGGCCCTCCAGTGCCACCACGACACCCGGATGCCCATGCTCTGAGGCATTTCCGGCCATTCTTCCCCTGACGCCGGATGCCCGGCCCCACTTTGCGCCGGCATCCCCATTTTCATTGCAAAGGATGTGCCCCATGTTTCACTATCTCCGCCGGGAACCCGGCTTTTACAGCCGGCTGTTCCGTCTGGCGCTTCCGCTGATTATTCAAAACCTCATCACCACGTCCCTGGGCTTTGTGGACACCTTCATGGTGGGACTGCTCGGCAGCGACCAGCTCTCCGCCGTCACCGCCGCCAATGCCCCCATCTACCTCATCCAGGTCATCATCTTCGGATTGATGAGCGGCCTCACCATCCTGGTGAGTCAGTACTGGGGCAAGCAGGACCTGGACGCCATCAACCGCTGCATGGGCTTTGCCATGTACGCCGGGCTGGTGATCGCCGCAGCCATGGCGGCGGTGCTCTTCTTCTTTCCCCATCAGGTACTGCTGCTGGTGACCGACAACCGCACCCTGGTGGAGTTGGGCGCGCCGTATCTCCGGATCGTCGGTATCTCCTACATCTTTAATGCCGTCAGCAGCGTGTATGTCAGCATGCAGCGCAGTGCGGAAAACCCGGCGCTGGGCATGAAGGTATTTGCCGCGTCCATGCTGCTCAACACCTTTTTGAACTACTGCCTGATCTTCGGCAACTTCGGCGCCCCCGCCCTGGGCATCACCGGCGCCGCCATTGCCACGCTCACCGCCCGGATCGTGGAGTTTCTCATCGTGCTGGTCTACGCCCTGCTCTGCCGCCGCATCCCCCTGCGGCCCCGGCTGCTGCTGCGGCCCGGCCGGGACACCGCCCGGAGCTTTGCCAAGTACGCCACGCCGGTGCTCTTCAACGAGACCATGTGGGGCCTGGGCACCACGGTGATGACCGCCATCCTGGGCCACATGACCGACAGCGCCGACATGCTGGCGGCCTACACCATCATGGGCAATATCGACAAGTTCACCACTGTCTCCTGCTTCGGTCTCGCGGGGGCCACCGCCGTGATCCTGGGCAAGGCCATCGGCGAGGGTACGGACAAGAACCATGTCTACGATCTGAGCTGGTGTCTGCTGCTGGTCTCCTTCCTGCTGGGTCTGGGGCTGGCCGCTGCGCTGGCGGTGGCACTGCCGCTGGTGTTCATTCCCTACCTCTATCCTCTCTTCAGCCTCTCGCCCCTGGCAACCGAGGCTGCTGCCACGCTGTGCGTGGTCTACCTCATTTTGCTGCCCCTCAAGTCCTTTGACATCTCCAACATCACCGGCGTCCTCCGCTCCGGCGGAGACGTGCGGATGGCCACCATCATCGACCTGACGCCCCTGTGGTGCGTGGCGGTGCCCATGGCGGCACTGACGGCCCTGGTGCTGGAGGCGCCGCTGCCGCTGGTGTGCGTGAGCATCTATTCGGAAAACATCTGCAAGATGCCGCTGGGCATTTTGCGGCTGCGCAGCCGCAAGTGGATCAATGACGTCACAAGGAGGAGCCCGTCATGAGTTTGTTTCGCTGCCCGGTCTGCGGCGCCCCCCTCAGCCGTGAGGAACGGGCCTACCGCTGTCCGGCTGGCCACAGCTACGACATCGCCCGGGAGGGCTACACCTATCTGCTGCCCCCCAATCAAAAACACTCCGCCGCCCCCGGCGATGACCGGGAAATGGCCGCCGCCCGCCGGGATTTCCTATCCAAAGGGTATTATGACCCACTGTTGAATACGCTTTGTAGTATTATTCTAGCCCATACTGGCCCAGAACCGGTGGTGTTGGACGCCGGATGCGGAGAGGGGTACTACACCGCCGGCATCCACCGGGCCCTGCTGGGGGCGGGACGGCGGCCCCAGATGGCGGGCACCGACATCTCCAAGTTCATTCTCCGCACCGCCGCCAAACGGGACCGGGACATCGCCTTTGCGGTGGCCTCCTCCTACCACCTGCCGGTGGCAGACCAGAGCGTGGACGTTCTGCTCAACTGCTTTTCCCCCCTAGCCCTGGAGGAATTCCGGCGGGTGCTGCGCCCCGGCGGCGCCTTTATCTACGTGGTTCCGGCGGCAGACCACCTGTGGCAGCTCAAAGAGGTGCTCTACGACCACCCCTACCCCAACGAGGAAAAAGAGACCCCTTACGAGGGCTTTACCTACGAGACCATTGTGCCCGTGGACGGGGCCATCACCCTGCCCTGTCAGGAGGACATCCAGAACCTGTTCCGCATGACCCCCTATGCCTGGAAAACCCCCTACACCGGCAAGGAGCGCCTGGCGGCGCTGGACTCCCTCACCACCCGCATTTCCTTCCGCATCCACGTATTCCGCCGCAACGACAGCGGACGCCCGGCCGGGGAGTAAGTGCCGCCTGCGTCCTGCTGCCCACACTGATCAAGGAGGTCCATCCATGAAAGAAAATCCCACCCGCGCCGCTTTGCTGGTCATCGACATGGAAAACGGCTTCGTCACCCCTCAGGGCGGACACTGCATCCGGGGCGCCGCCGCCACGGTGCCCGCCTGTGTCCGGGCCGTGGAACTGGCTCGGGACAAGGGCATCCCCGTGTTTTTCGTCAAGCGCATCTACCGCCGGGACGGCAGTGATGTGGAGCTGACCCGGTACGAAGGCTGGAAAGCCGGCGGCCGGGCCTGCGGTCCCGCCTCCGTGGGACCCAACAGCGCCCGGGCACCGGAGGGTCTCCAGCCCCAGCCGGGAGATTACACCATCTGGAAGCCCCGGTGGAGCGCCTTTTTCCACACGGAGCTGGACCTGATCCTCCGCCGGCTGGATATCCGCACGGTGATCCTCACCGGCACCACCACCCCCAACTGCATCCGCACCACCTGCTACGACGCCATGGCCCTGGAGTACAACACCGTGATTCTCACCGACTGCTGCTCCTCCCAGACTGAGGAGATCCAGCAGGCAAACCTGGCAGATATGCAGCGGGTGGGTGCCATTTTGATGGACAGCACCGCCTTTGCCGATTTCGGACCGGACACCGTGCCGGACACCTCCGCCGCCATCCGCGCGGAGATGCTCAGGGCCGAGACCCCGGAGCCCTTCGACTCCTTCCCCGGCGGCGGTGTGGGCTGGCCGGACCGCTGGTAAAGCGCCACAAACCGGCGGCGTCCCCTTTTGCCTACCTTCTTCCCATACAAAACGGGAGACGTGAATAAGTCACGTCTCCCGCTTCTTTTTTCGCTTCGTTTTGTCCTGCGACTTCCTTATGCCGTCTCCGGCAGCAGGACCCGACCGCCGGCAAATTCCCGGAACGCCTGCCCGATCAGGGCCTGTCCGGCGGAATTGGGGTGGGTACCGTCCTCGCACAGCAGCGTCTCCAGATGGCCGTGAGCCAAAAACGCCCCCCGCACATCCACCAGCGGCACGGCCTCCTCCCGGGCCAGCGACTCCACCGCCCGGGAATACCGCTCCTGATGGGCGTAGATGTTGCTGAGATCTCCCAGCCATGTCCGCACCGCCGCCTGATCCAGATCCCGGCACCACCAGTCAAAAAACCACTGGGGCAGCAGCGGCGGCAGGTTCATCAGGATCGGCTGGATACCCGCCTCCCGCAGTCGGCAGAGCATCCTCCGGTACCGCTCCCGGAACTCCGGCAGCGGCACCGCCGGCAGGTGGGTGCCGGCAGGTTCCGCCGCAATCTCCCGCCAGCGGAAGTCGCAGTCATTGCCCCCGAAGTCCATCACCACCGCCTGACAGGGCCGCCCGGAGGCCAGCAGCCGGTCCAGCAGCTTTCCACCCTTGACGCAGGTGGCGCCGAAGTGGGCGTCGTTGCGCACATGCAGCCCAAATTCCGCCTCCAGCTCCGGGATGCCAATGTCATTGCGGACTTTATAACTCCTGGTCTCCGGGTCCACCTGGATTCCCTTCAGAATGGAGTCCCCCAGGAGGGTGATCTCTTTTTGGCGCTCCATAAGCGCACCTCCAAACCATGTAATCTAGTATCGAATATTATATTACACAGTTTGAATTGCCTTGTCAATCAGAATTTGGGCAGCAGTACGCCAGCAGGTGCCGCCTCCGTGTCCACGGAGGTACCGGACAGGCGATGGATCTGCTCTGCCGGCCAGAGGGCCAGGAAGTCCTCCACTCCGGCGACGTTGGGCAGCCCGTAGGGGGCGTGGCGGTAATGCATGGGGATGATCCACTTGGGGCCGATGGCGTCGCAGGCCGCCTTGGCACCCCGGGCGTCCACCGTGTAGAAGCCGCCCACCGGCACCAACACGCCGTCCACCGGACCGATGGCCGCCAGCTGCTCCGCCGTGAGGGCATGGCCCAGATCGCCCAGATGGACCACAGACACACCGCCGGCGGTGAACACCCGGATGGTGTTGGTCCCCCGCAGGGTGCCTTTCTGGTCGTCGTGGAAGGACTGGATCTCCCGGATCTGGAAGGGGCTCTCCCGGGCAGGCAGCAGCTTGACGCAGTCCACCGCATCGTGGTCAAAGTGATGATGGCTGCAGTAGACCGCGTGGGCCTCCGTCTCCAGCGGCGGATACCCCTCCACTCCGGTGTAGGGGTCCGTCACGATCCGGTAGCCGTCCTCTTCCAGCAAAAAACAGGCATGTCCCAGCCATGTTACGCGCATACGCACTTCCTCCTTTGATGTAAATGGGAGGCGGACGACTGTCCGCCTCCCTTATCATACGCCTCTCAGACTCGCTTGTCATCCTTCTTTTCCGCCGCTGGCTCCGGCGTGCTCCGTGCCTTCTTCCGCCGGTGCCGCACCAGCACCACGCCGGCCCCGGCCGCCGCCAGCACCACCAGCACCACCCAGCCGTAGGCCAGCGCCACCGCCAGGCTCTCCAGCACATGCAAAAAGCCCCGCCATCCGGCGGCAAAGGCCCTGCCCAGCCGGCCGCCGAAGCTCTCCGCAGGCTGGTCACCATCGGAGAGGCGATAGACCTCCCGCAGTGTCAGGTTCACTGTGGAGTAGGCCACCTGGGCGTCGTACCCCCGCAGCGTGCCGGAGAGATCCTCGATGGTCTGCTCCGTCTCGGAGATGGCGGACTCGATGGTGATGATGTCCTCCATGGACTCTGCCCGCTCCAGCAGCTCCTGAAGCCGGGAGAGCTTCGTCTGCTGGGTCTTGAGCCGCCCCTCCACGTCGTAGTAAACCTCCGTGATATCGTCGGTGTACTCCTGGATGCTCAGCTGGTGACACAGCGTCCCCGCCCGGTCCAAAAACGGTCGGTACTGCTCCGCCGGAACCCGAACGGTATAGGAAGCGGAGCGGTAATCGCTTCCGCCGCCGCTGACGCTGCTGGACTGGAAGTAACCGCCGCACTCCTCCACCAGCGATTCCAGGTCCTCCGCAGCCTGGTCAAAAGCGGTGGTCTCCAACTCCAAATCCGCGGTGTAGATCCGCTTGGCGGACCGTTCCCCGGTGGTATCCCCGCCGGAGACGCCTCCGTCGGTGCCGTAGGCCTCCTGGGGCTCTGCCAAATCGCTTTCATCCATAGCGACGGAGTTCCTGTTGTCCGCAGCGGCCGTCTCAGCGGACCCCTTCCCCCCGCAGCCTGTCAGCGTCAGCACCGCCGCCAGCACCAGCAGCCACACCAATCCTCTTTTTCTCATTGCCGCGCCTCCTTTTCTTCTCATCCGCTTCCATAGCATCCCGGCATGGAGCCGGGTCCTCTATAAGGTTAGACGGGATTTTCCGGCGGACGTTCCGCGCCCGGCGCTCCTTTGGAAAGTTTTCCCGGTGCCGGTTGCCTTTTCCGGCGCGGCGCGGTACAATAAATTCGTGTAGCCGGACAGGCCGCACAGGAGATTTGAGTAAGATTCGGAGGGAACTTCCTATGACGTATCAGGAAATCCAGGCCAAGGCCCGTGACTGCGTGGGTCCCTACTGCAAGTCCTGCCCCGTGTGCAACGGACTGGCCTGCAAGAACACCATCCCCGGTCCCGGCGCCAAGGGCATCGGCACCGGCTTCATCCGCAACTACCAGAAGTGGCAGGAGCTGTGTGTGAACATGGACACCATCTGCGAGAACAAGCCCGTGGACACCAGCTTCGACTTCTTCGGCCGGAAGGTGGCGCTCCCCGTGTTCGCCGCCCCGCTGGGTGCCCTGACGCTGCACTACGGTGACAAGTACAGCGATCTTGCCTACAATGAGATCCTGGTCCCCGCCTGCGCGGAAAACGGCATCGCCGCCTTCACCGGCGACGGCACCGATCCCACCGTGATGCAGGGCGCCGCCCAGGTGCTGGCCAAAAACGGCGGCTGCGGCGTGCCCACCATCAAGCCCTGGAACATGGAGACCATCAAGGAAAAGCTGGACCTGGTGAAGGCCGCTGATCCCTTCGCCATCGCCATGGACATTGACGGCGCTGGCCTTCCGTTCCTGAAGAACATGACGCCCCCCGCCGGCAGCAAGACGGTGGAGGAGCTCCAGCAGATCGTGGCCCGGGCGGAAAAGCCCTTCATCCTCAAGGGCATCATGACCGTTGCCGGTGCCAAGAAGGCCCTGGAGGCCGGTGCCAAGGGCATCGTGGTCTCCAACCACGGCGGCCGTGTGCTGGATCAGTGCCCCTCCACGGCGGAGGTCCTGCCCGCCATCGCCGACGCGGTGGGCGGCAAGATGACCATCCTGGTGGACGGCGGCATCCGCAGCGGTATGGACGTGTTCAAGGCCCTGGCCCTGGGCGCGGACGGCGTTCTGATCGGCCGGCCCTTCATCAACATGATCTACGGCGCCGGTGCCGAGGGCGTGAAGGTGTATGTGGAAAAGCTCAAGGCGGAGCTGGAGGACACCATGGCCATGTGCGGCGCCCACTCCCTGGCGGAGATCAAGCGCTCCATGATCTACGGCTACTGAGCCGCCCTGGTTTCCTGCCATCAAAAAAGGCCCCTGACCGATCGGTCAGG
>FR890918.1:0-3255 GCA_000436875.1 Oscillibacter sp. CAG:155
CCTCACCGCCGACATGGCCTTCCGGGTAGGGCAGGCCATCGCCACCGTCCTGGAGGAGGAGAAGGGCAGCCGGCCCACGGTGGTCATCGGCAAGGACACCCGCATCTCCTCCGACATGCTGGAGTCCGCCCTGATGGCGGGCATCTGCTCCGTGGGCGGCGATGTCAAGCCCCTGGGCACCATCCCAACCCCCGCCGTGGCGTATCTGAGCCAGCAGGAGCGGGCGGACGCGGGCATCGTCATCTCCGCCAGCCATAACCCCTACGAGCACAACGGCATCAAGGTCTTCAGCGGCCAGGGCTACAAGCTCTCCGACGCCGTGGAGCGCCGCATCGAGGAGAAGATCCTCTCCGACGCCCCCATGAAGGTCCGCACCCGGGGAGAGATCGGCCGCCGCCACCACGGCATGCGCCAGCTCAAGCGGGACTATATTGATTTCGTGGCCTCCACGGTGGAGTCCGATCTGGCGGGATTGAAGATCCTGGTGGACTGCGCCAACGGCGCCGCCAGCGCCACCGCGCCGGAGCTCTTCGGCCGCTTCAAGGCCCACACGGACTTCATCAACCACGCCCCCGACGGCGTCAATATCAACAGCCACTGCGGCTCCACCCACCTGGAGGACCTGGCCGCCGCTGTGGTCCGGGGCGGGTACGACGTGGGCGTTGCCTTCGATGGCGACGCCGACCGCTGTTTGCTGGTGGACGAGAAGGGCGGCACCATCGACGGCGATAAGGTGATGGCGGTGTGCGCCCTGGACATGAAGCGCCGGGGCAAGCTCAACGGCAACACCATCGTGGCCACCGTCATGAGCAACCTGGGCCTCCATGAGTTCTGCCGCAATCAGGGCATCGAGCTCATCTGCACCGACGTGGGTGACCGGAACGTGCTGGAGAAGATGCTGGAAAAGGACTTCCGCATCGGCGGCGAGCAGTCCGGACACACGATCTTCACGGCCCTGGAGACCACCGGCGACGGTGAGGTGACGGCACTGCAGTTCCTGCAGGTCCTTGCCCGCTCCGGGGAGAAGGCCAGCGCCCTGGCCGGGTGCTGCGCCACCTATCCCCAGGTGCTGGTGAACGTGGAAGTGCCCCACAGCGGCGGCGTGAAGGAGAAGATCATGGCCTCTCCGGAGCTGGCGGAAGCGGTGAAGCGGGAGGAGGAGGCCCTGGGTAGCGAAGGCCGGGTGCTGGTGCGTCCCTCCGGCACCGAGGCGCTGATCCGGGTGATGGTGGAGGCCAAGACTGCTGAAACAGCCAAAGATGTGGCCTCCAAACTGGCAGAATTCATAAAAGCTATGAAATTCTGAACGGAGCTTCCCGGCGTTTTCGATAAAAACCCTTGACATTTCAAGTAGGACACAGGTATAATACAATATGTGCAAACTACATGAGAACTCACAACTCCCCCTGGAGCGGCAAAGCGACGAAGCGCTTTGCGCCCTGGCCGCCTCCGGTGTCCGGCAGGCGGAAGAGGTCCTGGTCACCCGGTATAACCGTCTGGTGCGCACCTGCGCCCGCCCCTTCTTTCTCATCGGCGGCGACAGCGAGGATCTGACCCAGGAGGGCATGGTGGGCCTCATCAAAGCAGTCCGGGAGTACGACCCCGCCAAGGCGGCCTCTTTCCGGACGTTCGCGGAAATCTGCATACGCAGCCGACTGTATTCCGTTCTCCGCGCCGCGGCGCGGGATAAGCACGCAGCGCTTAATCAGTCGGTTCCTTTGGATACACCCTTCTTTGACAGCAATTCCTACACCTCTGGTACCAGTCAATTGGCGCAGCAAAATCCCGAGGAGTCCCTGATTGATCGGGAGCACACAGCAGCCCTCTTAGCCGGTGTCCGGAAACAGTTGTCCGAATTTGAAGCGAAGATTTTGGGGTACTATTTAGACGGTCTTTCATGCAGGGAAATTGCCGAGACGGTAGGCAGGCCCCCAAAGTCCGTGGACAACGCCGTGCAGCGCATTCGGCGCAAAGTGGCGCGGCAGCTTCTTTCCGGCGATCTCAGCGACAGCTGAACGCAATATATTTTTCTTATTCGAAGAGAGGGTAACATCATGTACGAAGACAAGACGTTAGTGTGCAAGGAGTGCGGCAAGGAGTTCGTGTTCACCGCCGGTGAGCAGGAGTTCTACGCAGAGCGCGGCTTCCAGAACGAGCCCCAGCGCTGCAAGGCCTGCCGTGACGCCCGTAAGGCTGCCGCCCGCGGTCCCCGTGAGTATTTCACCGCTGTGTGCGCTGCCTGCGGCGGCGAGGCACGGGTTCCCTTCGAGCCCAAGTCTGACCGTCCCGTTTACTGCAGCGAGTGCTTCGCGAAGATGCGGGAGCAGGAGAGATAAAGAGCGTTTTCCAAAAGCTTGTCTCTTGCGAAAAAAGAGCGGCGTCTGCTGGATGCAGACGCCGCTTTTTTGCGCCCTCCCGGCCCCGGCGCCGCCGGACGGGAAAAAAGAGCATTTTCCATATTGAATTCGACGGTATTATGGGGTATAATACCACCGTTGAATTCTGAAAACGGAGGAATCTCTCTTATGGTTACCATTACCAAGGATACCATCATCGGCGACATCCTGGACGTGGCCCCTCAGACCGCGCCCATTTTCCTGTCCATCGGCATGCACTGCCTGGGCTGCCCCTCTTCCCGGGGCGAGACCGTGGAAGAGGCCTGCATGGTCCACGGCGTGGACGTGGACAAGCTGCTGGCGCTGGTGAACGAAGAGGCCAACAAGGCCCAGTGACGCCAGAGACAACACGGCAAACGGGACGCATACGGGCCAACCGCCCGTATGCGTCCTTAAACCGACCGGCGAAGGGAGGAGCCCCATGGCAAAACACCTGGAACTGACGCCCCGCCTGGGGCTTTTGGCTTCGTGGGTGCGTCCGGGCGCAAAGCTCGCTGATGTTGGCACAGATCACGCATATCTGCCGGTGTGGCTGATGCTCCACGGCGGCGTGAGCTCTGCCATTGCCAGCGACCTGCGGTCCGGGCCCCTGCAGCGGGCTCGGGAGAACGCCCAGGCCTGGGGCGTTGCCGACCGGCTGGACCTGCGGCTGTGCGACGGCCTTTCCGGTGTAGGGCCGGAGGAGTGCGACACGGTGGTCATCGCCGGTATGGGCGGGGAGAACATCGCCGCCATCCTGGCCGCCGCCCCCTGGACCGCCGACGGACGCCACACGCTGCTGCTCCAGCCCCAGAGCCGGGCGGAGTCGCTGCGGCAGGTCCTCTCGGACCACGGCTACCCGGTCGGCCGGGGGGGAGGG
>FR890918.1:3305-12668 GCA_000436875.1 Oscillibacter sp. CAG:155
CCCGCCATGGGAGTCACGGCGGGCCAGCAGACGCTGACCCCTGGGCAGCTGTGGGCTGGCACCTGGGTGGTGCAGGACCCTCTGGGGGACCGGTACCTCATTGAAAAGATTCTCCGGCTCCAGGGGGCGGTGGCGGGCCTGGCCCGTTCCAGCCGCCCGGAGGACCGGGAAAAAGCGGACGGGCTGCGGGACGTGCTGACCGCGCTGCTGTCCATGAGAGAGGAGTGGCGCCATGCCAACGGTACGGGAAATTGAAGAGTCCCTGTTCACCCTGGCCCCCAGAGAGGGCGCCATGGAGTGGGACAACGTGGGCCATCTGGTGGGAGACCCGGAGGCCCAGGTCTCCCGGGTGCTGGTGGCGCTGGATATCACCCAGGCGGTGGCGGAGGAGGCCATCGCCGCGGGCTGTCAGCTGATCGTCTCCCACCATCCGGTGATGAACTGCAACTGGAACCCGGTGCAGACCCTCCGGCCCGACAATCCCCAGGGCCGTCTGCTGCTGACGCTGCTGCAGAACCATGTCGCCGCCGTGTGCATGCATACGAACCTGGATGTTGCCCGAGGGGGCGTCAACGACGCCCTGGCCCAGGTACTGCGGCTGGAGGACCCTGGGCCACTGAGCGGGGACGGGATCGGCCGCGTGGGTACGCTGCCCGCCCCCATGCCTCTGGCGGAGTTTGCCGCCTTTGTCTGCCGCACGCTGGGCGCCAACGGCGTCCGCTACGCCGACGCCGGGCGTATGGTGTCCCGGGTGGCGGTGGGCGGCGGTGCCTGCGGCGAGTATGAGGCTGCGGCCCTGGCCGCCGGGTGCGACACCTTTGTCACCTCTGATTTGAAGTACCATCAGTTCCTGGACGCGCCGGGGAAGGGGATCAACCTCATCGACGCGGGCCACTTTCCCACGGAGGACCCCGTCTGCGCCAGACTCCTGGCGTATCTCAGCGAGCATTTCCCGGAACTGCGGGTCACAAAATCCACTTCCCACCGGGAAGTCATCCAGTATTACGTAGAAGGAGAGTAAACAACCATGTCCGGACATTCCAAATGGCATAATATCCAAAAGACCAAGGGCGCACAGGACGCCAAGCGTTCCGCCGCCTTCACCAAGATCGCCAAGGAGATCATCGTGGCCGTGAAAGAGGGCGGCGGCTCCGGCGACCCCAACAATAACTCCCGCCTGGCCACCGTCATCGCCAAGGCCAAGGCCGTCAACATGCCCAACGACAACATCAAGCGCACCATCGACAAGGCACTGGGCGCCGGCAGCACTGAGAACTACGAGGCCGTCACCTATGAGGGCTACGGCCCCGGCGGCGTGGCTGTCATCGTGGAGGCCCTGACCGACAACCGCCAGCGGACGGCTCCCGAAGTCCGTCACGCCTTCGACAAGTGCAACGGCAACATGGGCGCCCAGGGCTGCGTATCCTGGTCCTTCGACCGCAAGGGCGTCATCGTCATCGACAACTCCGAGGGCGAGCTGGACGAGGATACCGTCATGATGGACGCCCTGGAGGCCGGCGCCGCCGACTTTGAGGCCGACGGGGACGCGCTGGAGATCACCTGCGATCCCGACGCCTTCAACGACGTGGTCAAGGCTCTGGAGGCCAAGGGCTACAGCTTCGTCAACGCGGAGATCGAGATGGTGCCCCAGAACTACATCACCCTCACCACCGAAGGCGACGTGAAGAACATGGAGAAGCTCATCGACATGCTGGAGGACAGCGACGACGTCCAGAACGTCTGGCACAACTGGGATAACGACTGAGCAGTCTGTATCCGATGCAAATCAGCGGAGACGGGAAACCGTCTCCGCTTTTTTTGCGGCCTTGTCTGGCACGGTTATTCAACAAAAGTTTTGTTTTGTTCATTTTGTGCCCGCAGCCCCGGCCGGCTCAGGCCGGAGCGCGGGGGAAAGCGGGCACTGTCCCTTACACTAACACTTACAATAACAATAACACTTACAATAACACTAGCACTTACACTAACGGATAAATTTTGCAAAATTCTGCAGGGAGTTGCACGCAAACGTGCATCCGGCGGGGGATGGGAGACTGTATCAGCGGGGGAGCAGCCCGGGCGGGGCACACCGGCGGGCATGGGAGGAGAGCCGCGCTGCTTATCCCCGTAAACGACGGAACTACCGGAAAAGGAGGACGAGAAACTTTGGCACATAAAAAGAGCTTTGTGCTGTACTTTGATGATTTTCCCTGTGTGGAGCAGCTGCCGTCGGACCAGCGGGGGGAGCTGCTCTCCCTGCTCTTCCGCTACGCCATCGCGGAGGACCGGGAACCCACGGAGCCCATGGCACTGGCGGACCAGGTGCCGGGGCTGACGGAGCAGACCCGGATGGCCTTTCAGTTCATTGCAAAGACCATCCGGAGGGACACCGTGCACTGGAAGGAGAAGGAGCGTCGCTACCAGGAGGCGGCCCGGAACCGGATGGCGGCTCAGTCCGATGGACAGGGCACACGCCGCCGGGAAAAGCCGCCGGAGAAGAACGACAACAGCTGGATGCGGAAGTATGTGATGGATCTGCGCAACGATGCGGCCCGGGAGAACGGAGACGGCGGACCGGAAGCGTGGCCCGGCATCTGAGGGCGGAAAAACAGGGACAGCGGGAGAAGGTGTGCCCAGCGACCGGGGAGCGGACGGAAAAAGTCCCGGCTGCGGATCACGCAGCCGGGACCATGTCTTGGCACGAGCAAAACTGTAAGCCGGGTTCTGTATTTGACAGTCATCTATCTCGACGTACCGTTGCCGATACGCTCAAGCCACCTCCCGGAAGCGGCCGGGCCGGCCATGTGCTTCCTCCACGGTGTTGCTCCGGATAGAGTTTACATCGACGGACAGTCTCCAGCCGTCGGGTGCGCTCTTACCGCACCTTTCCACCCTTACCGCCAGAGCAAGCCCTGACGGCGGTATCTCTCTGTTGCACTTTTCCTGAAGTCGCCTTCGGCGGGCGTTACCCGTTATCCTTGCCCTGTGGAGCCCGGACTTTCCTCATGGACGGCCTTTCGGCCTGCCCACGCGACTGCCTGTTTTACTCATGCCCATCTATTGTACAGGAACGCGGGAGAAATGTCAACGGCGGAAAATTGACCCGCCGCGTTGTAATTTTCCGCTGCTTGCGGTATAATTTCGTCGTATGCAAAATTCCCGCCGGAAGGCGGAGCCGATAAGGAGCGATTCCATGGATTTCGAGGAATATCTGAATTCCCTGCGAGACAAGACGGTGGCCGTAATGGGCATCGGCGTCTCCAACCGCCCGCTGATCCAGCTGCTGCTGGAGCGGGGAGTGGACGTCACCGCCTGCGACAAGAAGGACCGGGCGGCCTTGGGGGACATTGCCGGGGAGCTGGAGGCCAAGGGCTGCCGGCTGCACTTGGGAGAGGGGTATCTGGAGGGACTCAGCCAGGACCTGATCTTCCGCACCCCCGGCATGCGGCCGGACCTACCGGGGCTGACGGCGGCCGTGGCCCGGGGCAGCAAGCTGACCTCTGAGATGGAGGCGTTTTTCCAGGTGTGTCCCTGCCCGATGATCGCTGTCACGGGCAGCGACGGCAAGACCACCACCACCACCATCATCGCCGAGCTTTTGAAGCGGGCGGGGCGGACGGTGCACCTGGGGGGCAACATCGGCCATCCGCTGCTGGCGGAGACGGGCACCATCGCCCCGGGGGACGTGGCGGTGCTGGAGCTGAGCTCCTTCCAGCTCATGACCATGACCCAAAGCCCCCACATCGCCGTGATGACCAACCTCTCGCCCAATCATCTGGACGTCCATAAGGACTATGCAGAGTATATTGCTGCAAAGGCAAATATCTTTACACATCAGACAGCGCAGGATATTGCGATTTTCAATGCGGACAATGACGAGACGCTCTCCCTCTCCGCCAAGGCGCCGGGCCGGGTGCGGCTGTTCTCCCGGAAGCGGGAGGTGGCCGATGGCGTGTTCCTCCGGGGCACGGCGGTGATCGCCCGCAGCAACGGGCAGGAGCGGACGGTGATGGACACCGGGGATATCAAGCTGCCGGGGGTCCACAACATTGAAAACTACCTGGCCGCCATCGCCGCGGTGGACGGACTGGTGCCCGACGAGATGATCCGGGACTTCGCCCGGACCTTCGGCGGCGTGGAGCACCGGATCGAGCTGATCCGCACCCGCCGGGGCGTCCGCTGGTACAATGACTCCATCGCATCCAGTCCCAGCCGCACCATTGCGGGGCTCAACTCCTTCCCGGAAAAGGTGATTTTGATTGCCGGCGGCAAGGACAAGGGCATCTCCTACGCGCCGCTGGGCCCGGTAGTGAATGAGCATGTGAAGCTGCTGCTGCTGTGCGGGGCCACCGCCGGCGTCATCCGGCAGGCGGTGGAGCAGGCGGACAACTACGCGGGACTGGAGATCATCGACGTGGCGGACTACCAGGACGCCGTCTCCATTGCCGACAGCCGTGCTGTGGAGGGGGATGTGGTGATTCTCTCGCCCGCCAGCACCTCTTTTGACCGCTTTGCCAACTTCATGGAGCGGGGCCGGGTGTTCAAGCAGATCGTCAACGCCCTGCCCTGAGCCGTTCATGTGGCCAACCTTTTCCCGCATAAGATGGCGGGAAAGGGGGGAATCGTATGGGGCCTGGCTTTTTCTACCGCCATCGCCGGATGGACCGCCGGATGCTGGTCCGGGCGCTGGCGTTGTCGGTGGTGGTGGGCGTTTTGACGCTGGTCATCACCGCCGCCGTCCGCCGTGCAGATGCGGCCGCTGCTGGCCAGCCTTGCCACCACCAAGGTGTCCAACACCGTCACCCGGATCGTCTCCGAGGCCGTGTACGAGGCCATCGAGGACGGGGAAATCCGCTACGACGGGCTGGTCACCTTTGAAAAGGATGAGACGGGGCAGATCACGGCGGTGCGCAGCAACATGGCCGCATTCAACCATTTGCAGGCGGACATTCTGGACACCATCCTTACCCGGATCGACCAGGTGTCCGCCCGGGAGCTGTCCATCCCCGTGGGAACGCTGACGGGCTTCAGCCTGCTGGCGGGCCGGGGGCCCCGGATCAGCGTGCGGATGGAGTCGGTGGGCTCCTCGGAGGCCAACTTCCACAACGAGTTCGTCTCCGCGGGCATCAACCAGACCAAGCATCAGATCATTTTGACGGTGGACGTGTCGGTGAGCATCCTGCTGCCCGGCTTTACCACCGCCACAAAGGTGTCCAACTCCTTCATCGTGGCGGAGACCGTGATCGTGGGCGCCGTGCCGGATACTTATACGTATTTTGCCACGGAGCCGGACACGTATCTGGAGGACACCAAGGACTATATTCTCAATGGATCTTAAACGGAGGAAAACCCATGGATTACCGTGAGGAAATGAAGCAGCTGCGGGAGTATCTGAACCAGCAGAGCTATTTGTACTATGTGCTGGACGCGCCGGTCATCCCGGACTACGAGTACGACCGCCTCAACCGCCGCCTGGAAGAGCTGGAGGCGGCCCACCCGGAGGAGATCACCCCGGATTCCCCCACCCAGCGGGTGGGCGACAAGATCCTGGAGGGGTTCCAGACCTACTCCCATCCGGTGCCGCTGGAGAGCTTGCAGGACGTGTTCAACGACGAAGAGGTGTC
Organism: Oscillibacter sp. CAG:155; assembly: GCA_000436875.1. Lineage (GTDB taxonomy): Bacteria > Bacillota > Clostridia > Oscillospirales > Oscillospiraceae > Oscillibacter. Next base: position 8,927 of record FR890918.1, read on the forward strand.
GGAGTTCTGCGAGCGCATGGACAGTGAGCTGGGCGGCTCCACGGCCTACTCCGTGGAGCCCAAGGTGGATGGCTTGTCCGTGGCGCTGGAGTACCGGGACGGCGTGTTCGTCCGGGGTGCAACCCGGGGCGACGGCCGGGTGGGCGAGGATGTGACGGAGAACCTCCGCACCATCCGCTCCATCCCCATGACGCTGCCGGAGCGGCTGGCCCGGCTGATTGTCCGGGGAGAGGTCTATATGTCCCGGGCGGTGTTTGAGGAGCTCAACGGGCTGCGGGAGCTGCGGGGCCAGCCCCTGATGGCCAATCCCCGCAACGCCGCCGCCGGTTCCCTGCGGCAGCTGGACCCCAAGGTCTGCGCGGAGCGGAAGCTGGACATTCAGGTCTTTAATCTCCAGCTGGCGGAGGGGAAGGAGTTTCTGACCCATTCCGAGACGCTGGACTATCTGGCTACGCAGCACTTCAAGGTCATTCCCCACAAGACCCTCACCGGCATCGGCAACGTGCAGGCGGAGATCTTCCGCATCAACGACCAGCGGATGGAATACCCCTTTGATATTGACGGAGCGGTTGTGAAGGTAAACTCCTTGTCGGACCGTGAAAAACTTGGCTCTACGGCCAAGTTCCCCAAGTGGGCGGTGGCGTTCAAGTACCCGCCGGAGAAGAAGCCCTCCAAGGTGCTGGACATCGTGATCCAGGTGGGGCGCACCGGTGTGCTGACCCCCAAGGCGGTGCTGGAGCCGGTGCGTCTGGCAGGCACCACCGTCACCAACGCCACGCTGCACAACCAGGATTATATCGCGGAAAAGGACATTCGGGTGGGCGACACCGTGCTGGTCCAGAAGGCGGGGGAGATCATCCCGGAGATCCTGGAGGTGGACGTGTCCAAGCGGCCCGAGGGCGCCAAGCCTTACGTGTTTCCGGATACCTGCCCCGTGTGCGGGGCGCCGGTGAGCCGGGATGCGGACGGCGCCGCCATCCGCTGCACCGGTGCGGAATGTCCCGCCCAGCTGCTGCGGAACCTGACCCACTTTGCCAGCCGGGACGCCATGGACATCGAGGGCCTTGGCCCGGCGGTGGTGCAGCAGCTGGTGGACAGCGGCCTGGTCCGGAATGCGGCAGACCTTTACAGCCTCCACGCCGCAGACGTTGCGAAGCTGGACCGCATGGGGGAGAAATCGGCGGAGAACCTGATCCGGGCCATTGAGAACTCCAAGGCCAACGACCTTGCAAAGCTCCTCTACGGCCTGGGTATCCGCCAGGTGGGCGCCAAGGCGGCACAGGTCCTCTCCGCCCACTTCGGCAGTCTGGACGCCCTGGCCGCCGCTACGGAGGAGGAGCTGACGGCGGTGGGAGACGTGGGCCCCATCACCGCCCGGTACGTGGTGGAGTATCTGGCGGCTGACCAGTCCAAGGACCTGATCCGCCGGCTCCGGGAGGCCGGGGTGAATCTGGAGAGCACCGCCCAGCCGGTGGGAGACCGGTTCGCCGGGCTGACCTTCGTGCTGACGGGGGAGCTTTCCGCCTACTCCCGGAAGGAGGCTGGAGAAAAGCTGGAGGCCCTGGGGGCCAAGGTGTCCGGCTCCGTGTCCAAAAAGACCAGCTGCGTGGTGGCCGGTGAGGCCGCCGGCTCCAAACTCCGCAAGGCCCAGGAACTTGGGGTGCCGGTGATCGACGAGGCCCAGTTCCTGACCCTCATCGGTGAGGGAGAGGGGGAGCCCGCAGCTGTGGAGGCACTGTTCCGCCCCCAGGCGTGACGGCTGGTTTGGTGCAGCCGGGCGGCTGACAGGTAAATTTTTCAGATTCAGATAGTTGACGGCAGGCAGCGTCCCTTCGGGGGCGCTGGCTTGCCGTTTTCTTTGCCTGGCCCCCGGGAGGGGCCTTGACATTTTGAAAAAAGGGATTATGATAAGGATTGTTATTGTAATGATACTTATTATGAAGGCGGTTTTATGGAGAGTCTGCATTATCTGCTGATGAAATCTAATGCGATGCTTTCCCGCAGGATTTTGTCAGGGGCGGGCAAGCTGGGCCTGACGCCCGGACAGCCCAAGGTGCTGGAGTTTTTGCTCCACCACGGGGAGAGCGACCAAAAGACCATTGCGGCCTACTGTGAGATCGAGCCCGCCACAGTGGGCAGTATTCTGCTGCGCATGGAGGAGGGAGGCCTGATCCTCCGGCGGCAGAAGGCGGGGAACCGGCGCTCCCTCTATGTCTCCCTGACGGAGAAGGGTCTGGACGCGGCCAACCGCATGACGGATGTTTTCTGCAGCGCGGAGACGTCTGCTGCCGAGGGGCCGACGGCAGAGGAGACAGACCGCCTGCGGGAGCTGCTGGACAAGCTGTGCGTTACCATGCAATCTCAAAGCGAAGGGAAGAAGAAAGAGACATGACGGAATCTGCGGGAAAGCGGTGCACCCATCCGGTGCGGCGGCTGGCGTTTTTGTGTGCGGGACTCATCATCATGGCCTTCGGCGTGGCGTTTTCCATCAAGGCGGCGCTGGGGACGTCGCCCATTTCCAGCGTCCCCTATGTGACCGCCCGGATCTCCGGGCTGTCCGTGGGTACCACCACTATTATTATGAATTTCATTTTTGTGCTGATCCAGATCGGGATTCTGCGCAAACAGTACCAGTGGTTCCAGCTGCTGCAATTCCCCGCCGCCGTTTTGTTCGGCGTGATGATCGACGTGGCGGAGGCGGTGCTTGCGCCCCTTCCCGCCGGGAACTACCTGCAGCAGTGGCTGCTGTGCGCCGTGGGCATTGTCCTCATCGCCCTGGGTGTCAGCGTGGAGGTCATGGCCAATCTGGTCACTACGGCAGGCGAGGGGATCGTGCTGGCTATCTGCAAGGTGTTTCCCGTCAAGTTCGGCAACATGAAGATGGCCTTTGACATTACACTGGTGTGCATTTCCATCGTGCTGTCGCTGCTGTTCCTGGGTCAGCTGGACGGTGTCCGGGAGGGCACGGTGGCGGCCGCCGTTCTGGTGGGACAGATCACCAAGCGGTTCCAGCCGCTGATGAAGGCCTTGGAGCGGGCGGTCTTGTAAAGCATCGAAAGTACCCCGGAGGGGCGGACGTCTCTCCGGGGATTTTTCATGCCCGCTGCTCTTCGCCAAAGCGGAGCGGACCCGCTGCCAAAAGCGGAAACGGTAGCTGCCACAGACACGTATTTCCTCAAATAAATTGCGTTTATTAGAAAGCAAAACGATTACATGTGTTACAAAATGGTGAAAAAGTTCTGCATTTTTGTGCGGGTTGCAAAAAAACAACACCGATGAATGAGGAAACCTTATCCATATCTTCCATAGACAGCCGACGTTGTCTCGTGATATTTTATAGACGCGGTCGGGAACCCCGACTGCAAATCTATAAAGAAAGGATGTCTTTCCAATGAGACTGCGTTCCGAAGCAGATGTCCAGGAGTTTTTGAAAGTTGTGGAGTCCTGTGAGGGCGGTGTGTACCTGCAAAGCCCAGAGGGAGACATTTTCAATTTGAAGTCTTCTCTCTCCCGCTATATCGCGGTGGGTCAGCTCATCGCGGAGCAGGGTGACGATCTGGAACTGTTCGCCGACCGGCGTGAAGACCGTGCCCGGCTGATGAACCTGGTGGCGGACCTGATGAGCAGCAGCGCCGCTCAGGCCGGCTGAGCCTCCCAACATTCTGAATCAGCAATAAGCCCCCGCCGCCGGAATCATCCGGCGGCGGGGGCTGTTGTCTTGAGCGGCGGGAGGTCACTGGTC
>FR890919.1 GCA_000436875.1 Oscillibacter sp. CAG:155
TTTTTCAGTGCCGGGAAAATGGAAGCGGCCACTTCCAAGCTGCCTGCCGGAGAGATCGGAGGCGGCCGACAAAAAAGCCCCGCCAATCGGCGGGGCTTTTTGTAAAAACAAGGGAAGAAGGCTTACTTCATGTCCTTGATGGCAGCCTGCGCCGTACATACCTTGTGTATATAACGATGTACATTTTGAATTAGAGCTGTCCGGGCAGCTCACTGACGCAGGCTGCCCGGAAAAGGGATGGTGTGCCCCTCCTCATCAGCAAAAGGACCAAAGTGTAATTTGCTATCCATAGAGCAGGTCGTGTACTTCCTCTGACCGGCTAAATTCAGAAAGGCAACTGTGGGCTGCGGAGAAAAGTCCAAGCACCAGGCAAAGCGGGAATCAGACAGTGGTGTAACCTGTGAAACAAAGAGATCAATGAAATCCTCGCTTACCAGACCGTCATGCATTTCAACTGCTTCGCACAACGCTGCCTCAATGGCTTCCATATCCAGGCGTCCGGGATTGTAGTCCTCTGAAGCAATTTGAGCTTTGCTCTGACGAAGGGCCTCCATCTGCTGCTGAATTTCTATGGTCCGCTGGAGGAACTTATCCTGCTCAATCTCTCCACGGGCACGGACCACAACCAAGTCATCCAGCTGTTGTTGGAGCAACTGAATAGAATCATCTTTCGCTTTCATCAAATCTGCTCGACGATCTGCGTCTGGCTTGTAGCAAGCATCCAGCATTTTGCAGGTCTGGAGGACGATTTCTCTTTGGTCTCCCCATACCCTCTCAAATATTTTGGAGGTCATCAGTTCCAGCTTGCTTTGTCCAACCGGCTTGATCTCACAGATAGGTGTTGGATTGCCTTGTTCATTCTGAAGGCGGATGCGGGGGGTATCATGGTGTCGCTTGCATTCATATCCATAGATAGGCTTTCCTGCATTATTGGTTCTCCAACGATGTCGAAGCATGGGAGAACCGCAACGACACCTCATTTTTCTGCCCCATACATTCTGAGCCTGCTGAACACCAAAACTCCGCGTGCGGCCTTTTTCATCCGTCAGCCGTTTGGTCCTGCTGCGACGAATGGCGTTACACCGCTCGTACTGCTCCTCTGAAATGATCTGAGGAAAACCGCCTTTTACATAGACGAACTCACTCTCGTCGCGCTTGATCCGTTTTTGCTCCAAATAGTTGTTGGAATAGGACTGACAGTAAACTGTGTACCCCAAATAGTTTTTACGCTTGATGATTTTTGATACCTTCCCAGCATCCCATTTGACCTTACCCACCCCGTTTTTGCGTCCAAGGCGGGTCAGCTCTTTTGCTACCAAGGTTTCACCCATACCGGAATCATAGAGGTCAAAAATCATTTTTACGGTTTCCGCTTGATCGGGATCAATCTCGAACTGCTTGGTGAGTTTGTTCCTAGTATATCCGAAAATGTTCCCGTTTCCATAGAGGACGCCTTTTTCGCGGCTGACCCGTTGTCCTGCAAGAGAGCGTTCACTGATTTTGCGGCTTTCTTCCTGTGCCATAGTAGCCATAATGGTCAGCCTCAGTTCACCATCACCGTCAAGAGTCCAAATGTTATCATTTACAAAATAGACTTCAATCCCCATGGCGGCAAGCTGACGGACACAGACCAGAGCATCTACCGTATTTCTGGCGAAGCGGCAAACCTCGCGAGTGACAATCAAATCGAATTTATGCTGTTTGGCATCTTCCATCATCTGCATAAAGGCATCCCGCTTATAGACCTGAGTTCCGGTAATACCTTGGTCAATGTAGCGGTTGATAACATTCCACTGAGGATGAAATCGAGCAACATCATCATACCATTGCATCTGATTCTGAAGGGCTTTGACCTGGGCCTCGTGTTCTGTTGAGGCACGGCCATATATAACTGCCCGGCAGGGTTTGTCCCGGAAAGAACGGGACAATGAGTACGGAGACATATTGTACATAATGTGTCCGCCGTCGTATTCACGG
>FR890920.1 GCA_000436875.1 Oscillibacter sp. CAG:155
TCCTTTATTTTCTGTGCGCAGGGTCCTTTTCAATGGCCGAGCCGCTCTTTGAAAGTCTCATAGCCATAGTCAGTCAGCCGGGTCAGGTCTCCCCGGCATCCCAGACGCCAGATATTGGGCAGCGGCATTCCGTTGAAGGTGTTGTTCTTGCAGGTGGTATAGATCGCCATATCGCCGAAGAGCACCAGATCCCCCTCTTCCAGCGGACGCGGAAACGCATAGTCGCCGATCACATCGCCGGCCAGGCAAGTGGGGCCGGCCAGCCGAAAAACGTGGCCCCTGTCAGGTTCAGTGCTGGCTTTATAGATGGGGGGCTGATAGGGCATCTCCAGCACGTCCGGCATGTGACAGGCCGCACTGACGTCCAGGATGGCGATTTTGGTGTTGCTGTTTTCCACCACGTCCAGCACCCGGCTCACCAGATATCCCGCGTTCAGAGCCACTGCCTCGCCGGGTTCCAGATACACCTCCACCCCCCATGTCTCTTTGGCATACCGGATGCATTGTTCCAGGGTAACAAGGTCGTAGTCCGGGCGGGTGATGTGGTGTCCGCCTCCCATGTTCAGCCACTTCATCCCGGGCAGGATGTCCCCGAATCTCCCCTTCACCGCTTCCAGGGTGGTTTTCAGAGCGTCGGCGTTCTGCTCGCAGAGAGTGTGGAAATGGAGGCCGTCCAGCAGGGCCAGGGTCTCTCTGTCCATCTCCTTGTCCCATACGGCTCTGGTCACGCCCATACGGCTGCCGAGGGCACAGGGATCATAGATGGCGTGCCCTTCCTGCGTGGAACACTCCGGATTGATTCGCAGTCCCAAACTCCTGCCCGCCTCTTTTCCCCGCCGCCCGAATTTTTTGAGCTGATGGATGGAGTTGAATACGATGTGGTCGGCATACTGCAAGAGCTCCTCAAACTCGTCCTCCCGGTAGGCGCCGCAGAACACATGCACCTCTTTGCCGCCCATCTCCTCCCGGCCCAGCCGGGCCTCATAGAGGCCGCTGGCCTCGGTACCGGCCAGATACTCGGAAAGCAGCGGATAGAAGTCGTAATTGGAAAATGCTTTCTGGGCCAGCAGGACACGGCAGCCGGTACGCTCTGCCAGGGCGGCCAGACATTCGCCGTTGGCCCGCAGACGCGCCTCGTCGATCACATAACAAGGGGTCGGAAGGGGGGCAAACAGCGCCTCCGGCTCATACCGGGACAACCCCGCAAATTGGGGGTCATGGGTGGTAAGGCAGGCCATCAGTCCACCAGAACAGGATCGTGGTTCTCGCTGCGGGGCAGGCCATACCGGTCCAGCGCATCCAGGAAGGGATCGGGATCAAACTCCTCTACGGTGTGGACACCCTTTTCGGTCCACTTGCCGGTGAGCAGCATGAGCGCGCCGCACATAGCTGGTACGCCGGTGGTGTAGCTGATGGCCTGACTGGCCACCTCCTTGTAACACGCCTGGTGGTCGCACACATTGTAGATATAATAGGTTTTCTCCTTACCGTCCTTCTTGCCGGTGAAGATGCAGCCGATGTTGGTCTTGCCGTGGGTGCGGGGACCCAGGCTGGCGGGATCGGGCAGCAGGGCCTTGAGGAACTTGATGGGTACGATCTGATGTCCCTCAAACTCCACAGGGGTGGTGGAGAGCATCCCCACGTTCTCCAGACACTTCATGTGGGTGAGATAGCTCTGGCCGAAGGTCATGAAGAAGCGGATGCGCTTGACCTCGGGGATGTTCTCCGCCAGGGATTCGATCTCCTCGTGGTGGAGCAGGTACATGTCCTTCTCCCCCACCTGGTCGAAGTGATATTCCCGCTTGATGCTCATGGCGGGGATCTCCACCCAGTGGCCGTTCGGGGATCTCCCCCCAGTGGCCGTTCTCCCAGTAGGAGCCGGGGGCGGACACCTCCCGCAGGTTCACCTCGGGGTTGAAGTTGGTGGCGAAGGGGTAGCCGTGGTCGCCGCCGTTGCAGTCCAGAATATCGATGGTGTCGATGGTGTCAAACTCGTGCTTCTTGGCGTAGGCGCAGTAGGCCTGGGTCACGCCCGGGTCAAAGCCGCAGCCCAGCAGGGCGATGAGGCCCGCCTTCTCAAACTTCTCCCGGTAGGCCCACTGCCAGGTGTAGTCGAAGTAGGCGGAAAAGCCCTTCTCCTTGCAGCGCTTCTCGTAGACGGCCTTCCACTCAGGCTCCTCGATGTCCTCGGGCTCGTAGTTGGCGGTGTCCATATAGTTGACGCCGCACGCCAGGCAGGCGTCCATGATGGTCAGGTCCTGATAGGGCAGGGCGATATTCATCACCAGGTCAGGCTGGTAGCCCTTGATGAGGGCGATCACCTCGTCCACCTTGTCGGCATCCACCTGGGCGGTGGTGATCTTGGTGGCGGTCTTGCCGGCAAGGTCGGCGGCCAGCTGGTCGCACTTGGACTTGGTGCGGCTGGCGATGCACAGCTCCGTGAATACATCGCTGACCTGGCAGCACTTGCGGATGGCCACGGAGGCCACGCCGCCGCAGCCGATGACTAATACTCTGCTCATGTTTTTTCTCCTTTTATTTCAAAAATAGTGGGACTTTCTCACAATTTGGCTCTCATTTGGACAGGGCCAGCAGCAGCTCCCGCAGCACCTTGCAGGCGGTGGCCGTGGATACGCCGCTCTGGTCCAGCATGGGGGCCAGCTCATTGACGTCCGCGGCCACCACATTGGTACGGGCCACCAGCCGAATGGCCTCCAGCAGCTGCGGGAAGGTAACGCCCCCTGCTTCGGGGGTGCCGGTGCCGGGAAACACGGAGGGGTCCAGGCAGTCCAGGTCGATGGTGAAGTACACCGGCGCGCCGGTCTGGGTCAGCTCCCGGGTCAGCGCCTCCAGGCCGTCAAAGCAGAAGGGGTGCAGGTCCGTGTGGTCCTTGGCAAATCGGAACTCCTCCCGGTCCCCGCTGCGGATGCAGAACTGGTGAATCCGGCCGTCCCCCACCAGCTCGTGGCAGCGGCGGATGACGCAGGCGTGGCTCAGCTTTGCCCCCAGGTAATCGTCCCGCAGATCGGCGTGGGCGTCAAAGTGGAGGATGTGCAGCTCCGGGAAGCAGCGGAACACCGCCCGGAGGCTGCCCAGGGTGACAAGATGTTCTCCGCCGATCAAAAGCGGCAGCTTCCCGTCGGACAAGATCTCCTCCGCCCGGGCTTCGATGTCGGCCAGGGCCTGTTCCGCGCTGCCGAAGCACAGTTCCAGGTCGCCGCTGTCAAAGACGGCGCAGTCGGTGAGGTCCTTGTCCTGATAGGGACTGTAGGTCTCCAGGCCAAAGCTCTCATGGCGCATGGCAGCCGAACCGAACCGGGCGCCGGGCCGGAAACTGGTAGTGGAGTCAAAGGGGGCTCCGAAGAGGACAATTTTGGCATCCTCATAGCTGCTCTCGCAGCCGATGAAGGTCTCGATATTGGGGGTCATTTCTCTACCTCCTCCAGCATCTCCTCCAAAAACGCAGGCAGGAAAAAGGCTCCCGCGTGGAGACGGACGGTATAGTATTTGGTCTTCAGGTGCAGCTTCAGCCATTTTTCCCGGTCAAAATCATCAATGGGGTGGTACTTTTTGCTGGCAAATCCAAACAGCCAGTACCCGGCGGCATAGGTGGGGATATGGGCCTGGTAGACCCGGCTGATGGGGAAGGTGCTGACGATCCGCTTATGGCAGCGCTGCATGGCCTCCGCATCATGGCGGTAAAATGGACTTCCCTGCTGGTTGACCATGATGCCGTCGTCCCGCAGGGCATTGTAGCAGATGCCATAGAACTCCCGGGTAAAATAGCCCTCCGAGGGGCCGAAGGGGTCGGTGGAGTCCACAATGATCAGGTCGTACTGCGCCTTGCGGCGGCGGATGAAGCGCAGGGCGTTGTCAAAATAGATGTGGACCCGCTTGTCATCCAGGCGGCAGGCGTTCTCCGGCAGATACTGCCGGCAGGCGCTCACCACCTGTTCATCCATCTCCACCAGGTCGATGGACCGGACGCACTCATACCGGGCCAGCTCCCGTACCACGCCCCCGTCTCCCGCGCCGATGACCAGCACGTCCTGGACGTTGGGGTGGACGGCCATGGGCACGTGGGTGATCATCTCGTCGTAGATGAACTCGTCCCGCTCGGTGAGCATTACGTTGCCGTCCAGGGTGAGCACCTTGCCGAACTCCGGGGTGTCGTAAATGTCGATCTGCTGGTAATCGCTCTTCTGGGAGTAAAGATGCCGGTTAACCCGCAGGCTGTGCTTCACATCGGGGGTATGAAACTCACTGAACCACAGCTCCATCATCCCACCTCCTCCGTCAAAATGTTGATATGCGCAATGTCCGGGTCCTCGGGGCCGGTCATGGAGCAGCCCTTGGCCTTGGCGTAGCGGATATAGTCCAGGATCTCCGCTGTGATCCGCTCACCGGGGGCCAGGATGGGGATTCCCGGGGGATAGCACATGACAAACTCACTGCACACCCGACCCACGCTCTCCTCCAGCGGCACGCTCTTCTTATCCGCATAAAAGGCCTCCTGGGGACTGGTGACCACCTCCGGGTCGATGTACTCCTGATTCATCAGCCCGCTGCCGTCAGTTTGATAGCGGCGGCGGATCTCCGCCAGGGCGCTCACCAGCCGCTCCAGCTCCTGATACCGGTCGCCGATGGAGAGATAGGCCAGGATATTGCCGATGTCGCCGAATTCGATCTGGATATCGTACTCGTCCCGCAGCAGGTCGTAGACCTCAATGCCCGCCAAGCCGATGTCCCGGGTATGGACACTGAGCTTGGTGGGGTCAAAGTCGAAGATGGAGTCCCCGTTCACCAGTTCCCGCCCAAAGGCATAGTACCCGCCGATGGCGTTGATCTCCTCCCGTGCATACTCCGCCATGGCGATCACCTGGCGGAATACCTCCTTTCCCCGGAGGGCCAGATTGCGGCGGCTGATGTCCAGGCTGGACATCAGCAGGTAGCTGCCGGAGGTGGTCTGGGTCAGGTTGATGATCTTGCGCACATGGCCTTCGTGGATCTTGGGGCCGATGAGCAGCAGGCTGGACTGGGTCAGACTGCCGCCGCTTTTGTGCATGGACACCGCCGCCATATCCGCACCGGCCTCCATGGCGGAAACCGGCATATTCTCGCCGAAGTAGAAGTGGGTGCCGTGGGCCTCATCGGCCAGACAGTACATCCCGGCGTCATGGGCCATTTTCACAATGGAGCGCAGGTCGCTGCATATGCCGTAATACGTGGGGTTATTCACCAGAACCGCCACCGCATCGGGGTTCTCCCGGATGGCCTTGGCCACCTGCTCCCGCTTCATGCCCAGGGAGATGCCCAGTCGGTGGTCCACCTCCGGATTGACGTACACCGGAATGGCACCGCAGAGCACCAGCGCGTTGATGACGCTGCGGTGGACGTTGCGGGGCATGATGATCTTGTCTCCCCGCTTGCACACCGACAGCACCATAGTCTGCACCGAGCTGGTGGTGCCTCCCACCATCAAAAAGGCGTGGGCCGCGCCGAAGGCATCCGCTGCCAGCTCCTCCGCCTGCCGGATCACGGAAATGGGATGGCACAGGTTGTCCAGGGGCTTCATGCTGTTCACGTCAATGCTGACGCACTGTTCTCCCAAAAAGGCGGCCAGTTCCGGATTTCCCCGGCCCCGCTTATGCCCGGGCACATCGAACGGGACAACGCGCATCTGCCGGAACGTCTGAAGCGCCTCGTATATGGGGGCTTTGCTTTGGTCCAGGTTCCGCTCTCTTATCATCTGCCAACACCTCAAAACGCAAAAAAACACAAGCTGCATCTGTGCAGCTTGTGTTTGAATCAACGCACGCATAAAGCTTCCCCGGGATACCCGCCTGGCAGCAGGGCAGAGCTCCGCCAAGAGCAGAGCAAGCCGCCGGATCATATGCTTGGTACTGAGAGTCTATATAGCAACAAGATACTTTTACTACTCTTTTATTGACCGTTTCACAAGTCTGCGCAGACGCGCATTTCGGTTATAAAGTAACCAACTTATAAAATTTGAGCTTTTAACTCAATCAATAAGGCGGTAACCCGCCGATCGGCAGTGGACCCGGCTGTCCGTATGGCCTTGACTCCCGCAGGAGTGGTCCCAGTATGCTTGGCCAGATAAACTCCAGTCAAATTCCCACAGAATATAACACAAAATTTGGAAGATGTCAATTCATTTTCAAAATGTCTCCCCGGCGGGGCACTCGTCTTTCAGCTCCGGCATCTTTCCAAGGTCCCGGCAGCCTGCTATACTGGAACTATCAAACTGTCAACTGTCTGCGGCGGCACAGGATATTTTCCACTTTTCCCCACATCCGCCGCACCTGCACACCGGGAGAGGACCCATGAACAAAACCGCAAAAGAAAAACTGCTCCTGGCGATGGAGCAATTGCTGCAGCACAAGCCTCTGGACGTGATCCGCGTAAGTGAACTGGTTCGGCAGGCCAGTGTGTGCCGGAAGACCTTCTACCGGCACTATCAGGACAAGTATGCCCTGGCAGCGGCGTATTTTGCAGACTTCTTCGACCGCTCGTTCGGCCGGATCGTATCCGGCGAGAGCTTTGACGTGGCGCTGCTGGAATACCTTGCGATCTGCGAGGAAAAAGCGGCCGTACTGAAAAACCTATACTCCAGCAAAGATCTCAACGGCCTGCGGAACATCGACCTTCTCTACACCCGGAAAACCTATCAGAACTATCTTCTGGAAAAGGGCGCGGACACGTCAGATTCTGCCATGCAGTTTGCCATTGAGATCGCGGTCCGCGGCGGAACGGATATGGTAATTGACTGGATCAGAAATGATCTTCCCATTGGGAAGGTTCAGCTGCGGGATCTCATCCGGCGGACTCTCCCCAATGATCTGCTGCGCTACCTGTAAAACGCGACAATGACACATCTGCCCGGTTTTGTGGCTTGTTGTCGGGGATTTGGATTTGTTATACTGAGAATTGTTCCCCGCCGCGTCAGACGGCCTGCCGCCCGCAGCGGTGACCCACACAGCCGGCGCACCGGATTTTGGGCGGCAGGTTTATCCAGTTCCGGTACAGAGGCTATGGGCGGAATATGATTTTGTGGAAAAAAACAGGAGAGGTGTACATGGGAAAGGAATATTATATCGCCGCCTGTGTGTTTACTGCACAGTTTCCAGAATTGAGCGAAAAGATCCAGCAATATGTGGCAGCCCGCTTTCACATGCCGATCGTGCGCTGCTGCACGCCCCGGTTCATGCTGACGCAGTTTGAAGAGCAAATGCCGGACTCCTATCGGGATCAGTGGAAGGCCCTGCCGGACCACGCGGAACTGCAGCCGGGCGACACCATCTATTCGGTATGTCACAACTGCCTGAACATCATTGAAGAGACACTGCCCGGCGTTCAGGTCAAATCCCTCTGGGAACTTATTTTGTCGGATGAGCAGTTTGCTTTCCCGGACTATCAGGGGCTCTCTGTGACCATTCAGGACTGCTGGCGCTCCCGGGACCGCCTTTCTGAGCAGACAGCGGTCCGTTCACTTTTGAAAAAAATGAACATTTCTTTCCTGGAAGCGGAGGAGAACTTTGCCCGGACCGATTTCTGCGGCAATTCTCTCTATCGTCCGCAGCCTCCCCGCAATCCCAAGCTGGCGCCCATCCACTATCAGGTGAACGCCGTCGGGAAATTCGAGCCTCACAGCGCCGAGGAACAGGCCCAGATCATGCAGGCGTATTGCCGGCGGTATCAGACGGATATCGTCGTCTGCTACTGCCACTACTGCCTGGAGGGGCTGCTGCTGGGCGGCAAGGACGGAAGGCATCTTGCGCAGCTGCTGTTTCAGTCCGGCGCACATGCGTGACACACCCTGCACATCCGTTGGGCGCAGTTCCGGGCGGAATATTTTCTCAGCCATATCAGCAAAGCGGCACCCCCGGAGCACATCGTCCCGAGGGTGCCGCTTTATCGTCTCTTCTCAGCCCTGGCCATAGTAGGCGCTGGGGCCGTGCTTGCGCAGGTAATGCTTGTTCAAAAGCTCCTGCTGCATGGGTCCGCGTCCCGGCTCCAGCATCAGCGCGTGGAAATCCATGAAGGCGACCTCCTCCATCACCACCGCATTATGGACGGCGTTGGCGGGGTCCGCGCCCCAGGCAAAGGGGCCGTGGCTGTTCACCAGCACACCGGGCACGGCGGCGGGGTCCAGCTTGCGCTGGGCGAAGGTTTCCACAATGACGTTGCCGGTCTCCCGTTCGTAGTTGTTCCGGTCCTCCGGCGCGCCGATCTCCGCCGGGGTCATGAGACGGGTGCAGGGGATCTCCCCGTAGAAGTAATCCCCCTGCGTGGTTCCCATGGCGGGGATGCCCCGGCCGGCCTGGGCAAAGCTGGTGGCCCAGCGGGAATGGGTATGGACAACGCCTCCCAGAGCGGGCCATGCCTTGTAGAGCACCAGATGAGTGTCGGTATCGCTGGAAGGCTTGTAGTGTCCTTCCACCACCTTGCCGTCCAGGTCTACCACCACCATATCTTCCGGCTTCATCTCGTCATATTCCACGCCGGAGGGCTTGATGACCACCAGGCCCTGCTGCCGGTCGATTCCGGACACGTTGCCCCAGGTAAAGGTCACAAGGCCGTGTTTGGGCAGCATCAGATTGGCCTGACAGACCTGTTCTTTCAGTTCTTCCAGCATCGTGCGCATCTCCTTGCTTTTATGAGATCGGGGGTCGGGCGGGACCGATGGTCCCGCCCGGTCCGCCCTTTAAAATTCCTTCAGCTTCCAGGCAATGTCGTTGTAGAAGAGTTCCTTCTTGAAATCGCTGAAGGTGGTATCCTTGGTGATGTGGACGCACTCGATCTGCATCATCTCCGCCCAGTCCTCCATCATCTCCGCAGTCACGGCCGTGGAGAGGACGGTATGGTGGGCGCCGCCGGCCTGAATCCAGCACTTGACGCCGGTCAGCAGGTCCGGCATGGGCTTCCACATGACCCGGGCCACCGGCAGATTGGGCATCTCCAGAATGGGCTTGATGACCTCGATGTCCTGGATAATCATCCGCAGGCGCCCGCCCATGTCGATGAGGGAGACCACAATGCCGGGGCCCTCCTTGCCCTCGAACACCAGACGGGCCGGGGGATTCTTGCCGCCGATGCCCAGAGGATGGACCTCGATCCGGGGTCGCTGGGCCGCGATGGAGGGACAAACCTCCAGCATATGGGCCCCCAGGGAGACCTCCTTACCGGGTTCCAGATCGTAGGTGTAGTCCTCCATGAAGAGGGTGCCGCCCTCCAGGCCCTGGGCCATTTTCTTCATGATGGCGGTCATACCGGCCACCTTCCAGTCGCCCTCACCGCCGTAGCCGATGCCGTCGGCCATCATGTTCTGGCTGGCAAGGCCCGGCAGCTGCTCCATGCCGTAGAGGTCCTGGAAGTTGTTGATAAAGGCCTGGGCCCCTTCCCGCTCCAGGATCTTCCGCATGGCCACCTCTTCCCTGGCCTGGTAACGGACCGTGGCCAGATCGTCGGTGGCAAAGTCATAGCGCTCCTTGTACTGCTCCATCTGGGCGTCCACTTCCGCCTCGGTGACGGCGTCCATGGTCTCCACCAGATGCCCCACAGGCCAGTAGTCCACCTGCCAGCCCAGCTTGATCTGGGTCTCCACCTTGTCGCCCTCGGTGACGGCCACGTCCCGCATGTTGTCGCCGAACCGGACGATCCGCAGCCGGCGGGAGAAGTCATAGCCGATAGCGGCCCGCATCCAGGCGGCCAGCTCCTGCTGGACGGGGGCGTCCTGCCAGTAACCGGCAATGATCTTCCGGGGCAGACGCATCCGGGCGCCGAGGAAGCCGTGCTCCCGGTCGCCGTGGGCAGCCTGGTTCAGGTTCATGAAGTCCATGTCGATCTCCTCATTGGGGATCTTCCGGTTATACTGGGTCGCCAGATGGCAGTAGGGCTTTTGCAGCAGATCAAATCCATGAATCCACATCTTGCTGGGCGAGAAGGTGTGGCACCAGGTCACCACGCCGCAGCAAGTATCGTCGTAGTTGGCCTCTTTCATGATTTGGGTGATCTCCGCGTCGGTCTTGACGGTGGCCTTGTATACCAGTTTGCAGGGCAGAATGCCGGAAGAGCTCATGGTCTCCGCCATTTCGGCGGCCCGCTTGTCCACGGTCTCCAGGACCTCCGGTCCGTACAGGAACTGACTGCCCACCACAAACCAGAACACTTTGTTTTCCATGTGAATGTACCTCCCAATCGCGCTTCACGCTTACTTCAGATATTCCACGGCACACCGCTCCAGAGGAAGCCCGCGGACATACCGTTCCATAAAGGCAGCGAAGCCTTTCTCATCCTCCGGCTCCGGCCGGACGGTGTCCGCCTTCTGTCCGGCAAACACCTGACGGTCCAGGTAATCCTCCAGCGTCTGGTTCTCCTGACGGCGGGCCCGATAGGCCGCCAGCAGGGCCATGCCCCACGGGCCGCCCTCTCCCGCGGTCTCCATGACGGAAACCGGCGCGCCGGCGGCAGCAGCCATGATCCTCTGTCCCGCCTCCGGGGTCTTGAAGAACCCGCCATGTCCCATCAGCCGGTCCACCACCACATGCTCCTTTGCCAGGATATCCATGCCCATCTTCAGGGCCCCCAGGGCGCTGAAGAGCTGGCAGCGCATGAAGTTTGCAAATGTCAGACGCCCCTCCGGGCCCCGGGCCAGCAGCGGCCGGCCATCTTCCATTCCCGCCACGGGTTCGCCGGAAAGATAGTTATACAGCAGCAGTCCGCCGCCGTCCTTCTCGCCGTCCAAGGCAGAGCGGAACATGGTGGTAAAGAGCTTATTCTTGTCCACCGGCAGGTCCATGGCCTCCAGGAAGCCCTGGAACACCTTGGCCCAGGCGTTGATCTCATTGGTGCAGTTGTTGCAGTGAACCATGGCCACCGGTTTTCCCGTGGGAGTGGTGACCATGTCAATCTCCGGGTAGACCCGGGACAGCGGCCGCTCCAGCACGATCATGGCAAACACGCTGGTACCTGCCGACACGTTGCCGGTCCGTACCGCCACAGCATTGGTGGCGGCCATGCCGGTGCCGGCGTCGCCCTCCGGCGGCGCCAGGGGAATGCCGCTTTCCAGCGTGCCGCTGGGGTCCAGCAGTCGGGCGCCCTCCGGTGTCAGGCTGCCGGCATCCACGCCGGCGGGAAGCACCTGGGGCAGAATATCCCGCAGTTTCCAGGGATAGCCCTTGTCCGCTACCAAAGCATTGAAGGAGTCCATCATGGTCTGGTCGTAGTCGCAGCATCCGCTGTCGATGGGGAACATGCCGCTGGCCTCCCCCACGCCCAGCACTTTACGGCCGGTGAGCTTATAGTGGACATACCCGGCCAGCGTAGTGAGATAGTCGATGTCTCTGACATGCTCCTCCCCGTTGAGGATCGCCTGATACAGATGGGCAACGGACCAGCGCAGTGGGATGTTGAACTGGAACCGCTCGGTCAGCGCGGAAGCCGCGGGGCCGGTGGTGGTGTTGCGCCAGGTGCGGAACGGTGCCAGCAGTTCTCCGGCGGCGTTGAGGGGAATATAGCCGTGCATCATGGCAGAAAAGCCCATGGCGCCCACCCGGCGGAGCTTTTCCCCGCAGGCATCCTCCACGCGCCGGACCAGCTGGCCGTAAGCGCTTTGCAGTCCCGCCCATACGTCCTCCATGTGGTACGTCCAGTAGCCACCCTCATAGCGGTTTTCCCAGTCGTACTCGCCGGAGGTCAGGGGGACATGATCCGGGCCGATCAGCACTGCCTTGATGCGGGTGGAGCCCAGCTCGATGCCAAGATAGGTCTCGCCGGAGCGGACCGCTTCTCTCATATCCATTTTCATGCCTCCCTTACTTGCTCTTTTCCTTGATCCGGGCGAAGATGCTCTGCAGCACAATGAAGAAGCACAGCAGCGCCGCAGTCAGGATGTTGGGCCAGGAGGACGCCAGCTTGCCGTTGGTCTGCACGATGGTGGAGATGGTGCCGTTGATCAGCACGCCGAAGAGGGTGCCGATCACATTGCCCACGCCGCCGGTGAGCAGCGTGCCGCCGATGACGGCGGAAGAGATGGCGTCCATTTCCATGCCGGTGGCCTGGGAGACGCTGGCAGACATGGTGTTCATGCAGTAGCAGATGCCGCCCAGAGAGCACAGGAAGGAGGAGAGAACGTAGGCCTTGAGCTTGGTCTTCTTTACGTCCAGTCCCATCATGGCAGCGGACTGCTCGTTGCCGCCCACCGCATACAGGGACCGGCCGAACTTGGTGTAGCGAAGCACCAGGAAGATCACGACCAGCACCAGCAGCGCCACAACTACGCCGATGCCGATATAGGGCATGATCATCTTTCCGGCGCGGTTGACAGTTCCGCCAAACGGCAAATAGATACGGAAGTTGGCCAGGTCATAAAACGTCTGGTTGATCTCCGCGGTGATGGAGAGCTGATTGGTGGAAATGACTGCCGTCATGCCCCGGGCAAAGAACATACCTGCCATAGTGACGATAAAGGGCTGAATCTCCAGATAGCCTACGCAGAAGCCCTGTACCAGTCCAAACACCACGCCGATGACCAGCACCAGCAGCACCATCACCGGGGCGCTCATGTTCCACTCGCTCATGCCGTAGGCCAGAAGCATACAGTCCAGAGCCACCAGAGAGCCCACGGAAATGTCGATGCCGCCGGTCAGCATGACGCAGGTCAATCCGCAGGCCACGCAGATCAAACCGGCATTGGTGCGGAACAGGTTCAAAAAGGTCTGCAGGTTGGTAAAGCCCTTACTGGCGTATGCGACACAGCCGGCTGCGTACAAAATGATGAACAGGGCGATGGTGATCAGCAACAGCATGGTGTTGCTGTTCATCTGCTTACGATCCTTCAGGACGTTGGCACTCTTTTTCATACGTGAGCCACCTCCTTCTGAGAGACCGTCTTGGCAACGGCGCGCTTTTTGAACCACGCCTTTACCGGCGGTGCCTGCACCGCCACGATGGCAATCACAATGATCGCCTTGAACACGGGGTTCACCGCCGTGGACACGCCCATGGCGAACATGGTGGTGGTAATAGCCTGGATGGTATAGGCTCCGATGATGGAACCGGCCAGGTTGAACCGGCCGCCGCCCAAGCTGTTGCCGCCCAGAGCCACCGCCAGGATGGCGTCCAGCTCCATGTCCAGGCCGATGTTGTTGGAATCGGCGCTGGTGATGCGGGAAGAAGCCACAATGCCGGCAATCCCGGCGCACAGGCCGCACAGGAGGTAGCAGGCAAAAATGATCCGCTTGGAGTTGAGGCCCGCGATACGGCTGGCCTTCTTGTTGATACCCACGGCCTGGATGTACATTCCCATGGCGGTCTTTTTCAGCACCACGGAGGTCACCGCCACGCACACCGCCGCAATAATGATGGGGGTGGGAACAGGGCCGATATAGCCGCCGAAGACGCCGAACTCAGGGACCCGGATATAGACGATCAGGTTGTTGCAGAGCAGCAGGCCGATGGCCCGGGCCGCCGACCACAAAATCAGCGTGGCCACCATGGGTTGGATGTTCAGATACGCCACCAGCGCGCCGTTGAAGGCACCGCACAGGCAGCCCATCAGCAAAGCGCCGATCAGGCCCACCACCAGAGGCATGGCAAACTCATCGGCACTGCTGACCGACGACACACCAAATCCCGCCACCAGCATGCAGCAGAAGGACGCACATAGGCTCATCACCGAGCCCACGGAAATATCCGTGCCGGCGGAGGAGGAGACCACCAGTGTCATGCCGATGGCCAGGATCGCGACCTCACTGCCGCGGTTAAGGATGTTGATGATTCGGCCGCCCAGCAGGCCGTTGGTCATGGTGATTTTGAAGAAGTTGTAGAATTCATTGCCCTGGGACAGGTCGTAGATGATATTGACGCACAGTACCAGCAGCATGCAGAACACCGGCAGAAACAGCCGTTTCTGGGTGAGTTTTTTCAGTTTAGTCATCTTTTCCACCTCCTGCAATGGCGGCCATGACCCGCTCCTGGGTCAGCTCGCCGTCCAGCTCGCCGACCTTGGCGCCGTCCCGCATCACTGCCATGCGGTTGCAGGTGCGCAGCATCTCATCAATCTCAGAGGAGATGAACATCACGCTCTTGCCCTCGCTGGCCAGCTGGACGATGAGTTTCTGGATCTCCGTCTTGGTACCGATGTCGATACCGCGGGTGGGCTCGTCCAGGATCAGGAAGTCCGGATCTGTTGCCAGCCACCGGGCCAGAATGGCCTTTTGCTGGTTGCCGCCGGAGAGCTGCTTGATGGGCGTCTCCCGGCTGGCGGTTTTGATCTGCAGCAGGTCTATGTACCGGTCGGCGATCTCTTCCTGCTTGGCCCGGGGCAGCTGCTTGAACATGCCCCGCTTGGCCTGGAGCGCCAGAATGATATTTTCCCGAACGGACAGATCCCCGATGATGCCCTCGGCCTTCCGGTCGTCCGGCAGCAGGCCCATGCCCATGTTCATAGCATCGATGGGCTGATTGATCTTTGCCGCCTTGCCCGCTACCTTCAGCGTACCGGTCTGGGCCTTGTCTGCACCGTAAATGGCCCGGGCCAGCTCACTGCGGCCGGAGCCCAGCAGTCCGGTAAGGCCAATGACCTCACCCTTGTGGATATCCAGGTCAAAGGGCTTGATGGTGCCCTTGTGGCTCAGGCCCTTCGCCTCGATTTCCAAAGGTGCGGAGGCGTCATAGGCGTAGCCCTCCGGCTTGATGGAGGCCAGATCATCGAAATCCTTGCCCATCATGGCCGCCACCAGCTTCACCCGGGGCAGCTCCGCCACCGGATACTCGCCCACCAAGGCGCCGTTGCGCAGCACGGTGATCCGGTCGCACACGGCGTACACCTGCTCCAGGAAGTGGGTGACAAAGATGATTCCCACGCCGTGCTTTTTCAGCTGGACCATCATCTTGAAGAGCTTTTCCACCTCGTTGTCATCCAGGGAGGAGGTGGGCTCATCCAGAATGAGCACCTTGCAGTCCATATCCACCGCCCGGGCAATGGCGATCATCTGCTGAATTGCCAGGGAATAGTTTTCCAGATTCTGGGTCACATCCACCTTGATGTCCAGCCGCTTCACCAGTTCGTCGGCTTTTTTGTTCATGGTCCGGCGGTCAATGGTGTGGAGGGCGGTCAATGGTTCCCGGCCGATGTACAGATTTTCCGCCACACTCAGGTTGGGGCACAGATTCACTTCCTGATATACGGTGGAGATTCCCACCTTCTGCGCATCCAGTGTGGACCGGTTTTTTACGGGCCCGTCAACTCCCGCCACCCGGATCTCACCGGATTCAAAATCGTTGATACCGGTAAGGCACTTGATGAGCGTGGACTTTCCCGCGCCGTTTTCTCCCATCAGCGCATGGATTTCACCTCTTCGCAGCGTAAAATCCACATTGTCCAGAGCCTTTACGCCTGGGAACGTCATGCTGATTCCCCGCGCCGTCAGAACAATATTGTCTTCCAACACAATCACCTCGAATAAAAAAGGGAGGACCCTGAAATATGGCGGGTCCTCCCTGAGTGTATATGCCTACTCCTTCATGCACTCTCGCAGGGAGTGGGACTGATTAATAGGGGCGGCCGTCCAGAACTTCCTGGGTGACATGGATCATGGACTGCTCCTCGCCGTTGACATTGATGGTAGCCACATTGTCCTCGGCAGCGAACCAGGACTCAGTCACATAGATCTCCTTCTCGGGGGTCTCACCGGCCTCCAGCTGCTGGATGATCTCAGCAACAGTGGGGGCGGCCATGGGGTTGCACTCGAAGTCGGCGTTGATCTTGCCGTCCATCACCATCTGGACATAGGGCTTGTTGGCGTCGAAGGAAACCAGGACCACGTCACCGCCCACACCGTAGGTGACACCCGCATTGTCCATGGCGGTCATGGCGCCGGCGGCCTCGTTATCGTTCTGGCAGATGACCACGTTGAACTGGCCGGCATAGCTCTGGCAGTAGGACTCCATGACTTCCTGACCGCCGGCTTCGGTGAAGTCGCCGCTCTGGGAATCCAGGATGGTCCAGCCCTCGCGGTCGGCGATCTCCTTGAAGCCATCGGTACGGCCGATGGTGGCGGAGGCACCGGTGGAGCCCTCAATCACCAGGGCGTTGATCTCGCTGATGCCCTTGTCAGCGGCATAGGCCTTCAGCCACTCGCCGCAGGCCAGGCCCTCAACCTTAAAGTCGGAGCCGACCCAGGAGACATACTTGTCGGAGTCATCGATGGTACGGTCAATCACAATAACGGGGATGCCCGCATCCTCGCACTCCGTCAGGACGGCGTCCCAACCGGTGGAGACAATGGGGTCGATGATGATGTAATCCAGACCCTGCTGGATGAAGTTCCGCACAGCCTCCAACTGCTTGGCCGAGTCGTTGTCGCAGTCCACGAAGGACAGCTCGTAGCCGTTTTCAGTGGAGAACACATCCTGCGCGGACTTGGTGGAAGCGGTACGCCAGTCGGACTCATGGCCCACCTGAGCGAAGCCTACGGTGATCAGATCGCCGCTTTCATCGGACTGGGGAGTCTCCTCCGTGGTGCCGGCATCACCGCTGCTGCCGCAGGCCACCAGAGACAGGGACATCACCAGAGCAAGTGCAAGTGCCAAAAACTTCTTCATAGTAAACGCTCCTTCTGGTATAATAATTTTTCGCGTCGCCAGACGCGTGAGGCACATGAGGAAACGGAAGGGACAGTTTAGTAACTTTTATGTTTCGTTTATTTTTTCTTGAGTAAAAGTTTAGCATAGTTTTCTGAAATGTCAATAAATCCCGCAGTTAGGTAAACGATTTCTTACATATTTTACAAAAATTTCGGATTTCTTTTGTTGGAAACACCTCCCTCCTCTCTTGCTGAAAACTAAATATTTTTTTAATTTATTCATAAATTTAGCATTTTCTATTGTTTTTTACACGGCGGTCGCTTATAATGAGCTTTAACGGCCGCCAGCCGGCCGTTTTGGAAAGAAGGAGGCGTCGGTAGAATGGGAATTACTGCAAAAGACATTGCGGAAAAACTGGGGGTCTCCCCCTCTGCGGTCTCTCTGGCCCTGAACGGAAAGCCAGGGGTCAGCGTTGCCACCAGAGAGCGGATTCTGGCAGAGGCCATCCGCATGGGATATATTACCCAGAAGAGTTCTGCTGAAGCGGTCCCCAACATCCGATATGTGATTTTTCTGGAGCGGGGTGATGCCGTGAGGGAAACCTCCTTCTATTCGATTGTGCTTCAGGGGATCGAAGCCCGCGCCAAGGAATACGGATATAATGTACTGATCAGCTATTTTGACACCAGTAAGGACTGGAATGAACAGATCAACGTGATCTGCAAGGACATCTCCGGTCTGATCGTTCTGGGGACAGAGATCAAGGACCGTCACATCGCCATGGCACAGGCCCACGGTGTGGGAAGGCTGGACCTGCCGCTGGTGATGGTGGATAACGCCACCAGCCTGGTGGATCTGGACTGCGTCGTGGCGGATAACCGCTGCGGTGCCTATCGGGCTGCCTCCTATCTTCTGAACAAGGGTTATCCCGACGTGGGATACCTGCGCTCCACCGTTCGGATCGACAGCTTTGACGAGCGGGAGGCCGGCATCATCAAGGCCCGGCGGGAGTGGGGACTTCTGAAAAAATCTCCCACGCAGTGCGTGGATGTTGGCATCTCCTCGGAGCAGGCCTTTTATGACATGAGCACCTGGCTGGATCAGGGCGGCAAGCCTCTGCCGGCGCTGTTTGCCGACAATGACATCATTGCCGCCTCCTGTATCCGGGCGCTGAAATCCCACGGCTATCAGGTTCCCCGGGATGTCTCCGTGGTGGGCTTTGACGACATGCCCATCTGCACCATGGTGGACCCCCCTCTGACCACTGTGCACATCGCCAAGGAGCTGATGGGCATGCTGGCGATGGAGATTTTGCACCAGCGCATTCGGGACGGAGGGCGCGCACTGTGTGATGAGCGCACCGATATGCTGCGGACCACTATATCCACCCATTTGGTGGAGCGGGAGAGCGTTGCCCCCTTTTTCCACTGAGGGTTTCAATGAAGTGCGGAACACACAAGCAAAGCCTCCCTGGCCGCGGCAGATGCCACCCGCCATCAAAAACAGCGCACCGGGCAGGAAGCTCTAACTTCCTGTCCGGTGCGTTTTTCATTCTTTCCGGGCGTATCCCCGTATATCACCCCACGGACAGAGCAGGGCGTGTGTCTTTGCCCGCTGCTTATCGACCCGCCCACTTGTCTCCCGCTCCCGGCAGTCATGGAGCCTGGTCTCCATATCCGCATAAACGAAAATGCGCAGCGGATGGAATTCTCCTGAAATCACATTTGCGTTGCGCCCCACCAGAACGCAGTTGCCTTTGTCCACCAGCATACAGAGCATCTTTGTCTGCCGAGCTAGGAGGTCAGAATCATGACTGGTGTGGTAGGAAAACGTGCGTCCAAATGTCAGCGGATGCATGGAGCCAAAAGAGCCCTGTTCCAAAACATATTCCAGTGCATCTGCCAGTCGCTTCCCTGCTGCCTGTCCTCCGCTGCCGAATTCCCGGCTGATGGCTGATATTCATTGCTTTCTCTCCTAAAAAACAAAGCTGGATAAGGAAACAGGAATTTCACCCGTCATCTTATCCAGCTTGCAACTTCTGTTGTTGCTCACCCTTCGATGAACGAAAGGATTATAACAATGGCTGTTTATTATTGTCAATATCCAGTAACGACAAATCAATCCATCTAAAGATTCATAACGTCAGCCTCAAAATAAAGCACAGCTTTACTGTCTGGTGCACCCAAGCAATTCATACTAAAAAGCAAAATAATACACTGTGAACAGTGATACGGAGCCGGGAAAACTGGGCCAGAGAAAATGATAACAGTGGGGGCAAAAGAACATGGAAAAAAGACGCCTAGCTGGGGACGGCATGGTGCGCAAGCGTGAGGATGCCCGCCGGGAAGGACGTATCGTCATCGGCCACAGGGATATCGACGCCTACCAAGACGTGAAGCTGAGCGAAGAAAGTAAGATGATTCTCTCAGAGTGGCTGGATCGCTGGCTTGACCAAATGGTCTCTGTACTCCGTCCCAGTACCCTTGACCACTAGCGCAATGAACTGGAGCACCATGTCAAATCCTACCTTGGGCAAAAGGGGCTCACGCAAATCACAGCAGCCGATCTGCAAAACTCTACGACCTCTTAAAGCAGCAAGGCAGAGCACATCCCCGCTCCGGCCAAAGCCGCGGACTATCCACAACCACCGTCTATGGTATCCACACCACCCTCCACCATACATTAAAATTCGCAGTGGACCAACGGCTGCTGCCGTATAATCCTGCGACCATGTTGAGCCGCCCAAGGTGGCGCACAAAACCATGAGCATTCTGAACGATGAGCAGATGGATACCTCCCTGTCAGCAATAGAGCAAGGCCCGATCTGGCACGACTTCTTTTACACGGAACTGACCACCGGACTCCGTCTGGGTGAGATCTGCGGTCTCATGTGGTCTGACTTTGATGAAGGAAAAGGCACCCTGCGTGTCAGCCGCACGCTCCACAAGGAAAAGGGCGGATGATTGGTTTGTAGAGGCAAGACCTGCACCAGCGCTCGAACCATTTTCCTACCGTCTAGTGCGGCGGAGCTGCTGCGGCTTTGCAAAAAGACGTCTTACTCCTCCTGGATCTTCCACAATCCACTGTAGCCAGAAGCTCCCATGAATCCCACACATACCACCAATTAAAAAAGATCTTGAGGGAAAATAATTTACTTGACATTCGGTTCCATAATCTGTGGCAAACCTTTGCAACCGCCTCCCTGGAGCATGGCATGGATGTGAAAACACTCTCCCCCATCTGGCCAGGCGGTAAAAAGCACGCCTGTAATGGCTGCGGCAGAATGAAAACGCATCAGGCCCCCGGAGCGCACACTCCGGAGGCCTGTTTTTCTGTCTGTGGCTTGTTGTGTGGTCAAAGGGTTGACCACTTATCCTTACTCAGTCAAAATACAACAAAACGCAAAGAAAAATCGCCCTTTTCATACGAAAAAGGCGATTTTCTGGAGCTGCTGGGCGGATTCGAACCGCCTACCTCATCCTTACCAACAGCCATGGTAATATTTTTTACATATTTTTCGCTTATTTATAGCCGTTTTTGTTCCATTTCATTTGCTCTCCGACACTCTTTGCAATTGATGTTTCCGTGTGTTCCATGTCTGTCTGTGGCTGGTTATGTGGTCAGAAAGATTGTCGCAACGAAAGAGGCCCTCCACATGAACAACAAGGCGCTGTGTAGTTCGCTTGCTTTTCGCCCCGTTATTTCTCCGTTTGTCCCTATCGACTTTTATCTCCTGTTTTGGTATTGTGTTGGTTGCAAAAGCCCCACAAAATACGGAATACAGGAGGAAAAGCATGAACAGCATGAAAAAACGTATGGTCGCCGCACTGACAGCAGGCATCCTCGCAACCGCCCTCACCATCCCCGCCACAGCGACAGTAGCGTCAGACGAATCCATCCGAGTAAGCAGCTACAAAGGCAGTACCTTGGAGGTCGGAGACCGTAGCGGCCTCATCATCGGCCCCAGCGGTACGGGGTACACCGTCATGTCCAGCGACCCGGACATCGTAGCGGTTGAACAGGTGCTGACCTTCTGGGTCGCTGTCGCCAAGGCGGAGGGGAGCGCGGAGATTACCGCCTCCAACAGCGCCGGGGAGTACGGAACCGTGACGCTCACGGTCGGCTCCACTTCCCCCGCCGCATCGGAAGCCCCCGCTGGTGGGGACAGCGCCGGCCTGACGGACAATCTGGAGGTACGGCAGGAGATGATCCGGCTGATTAACCAGACCCGAAAGGCCAATGGAGTCTCAGAACTGCCGGTCAACGAAGCCCTGATGAACGCCGCCCAAACCTGCTCCAACCGGCGCTACACTTGGCATCACTCTCCAGAGGAAAGCAAGGCCGCTGTTGATGCCGGCTACCCCTACGGCTTCGGGTCCAACCTCACCGTGTTCACCGGTACAGCCGATGC
>FR890921.1:0-7639 GCA_000436875.1 Oscillibacter sp. CAG:155
GGGGGCTGCTTTTCTTTAAACCAGATAGTTGAAGAACAGCGCCGCCACGGAGGTCAGAATGCCGCACAAGCCGATGGCAAGTCCGCTCATGGCCCCCTGGGTCTCGCCCATTTCCAGCGCCTTGGCCGTACCCACAGCATGGCTGCACGCACCGATGCCCAACCCCACTGCCAGCGGATCCCGGATGCGGAAGAGTTTGACCAG
Organism: Oscillibacter sp. CAG:155; assembly: GCA_000436875.1. Lineage (GTDB taxonomy): Bacteria > Bacillota > Clostridia > Oscillospirales > Oscillospiraceae > Oscillibacter. The sequence continues at coordinate 205 of FR890921.1, forward strand.
GAAGGGGGCAATGAGATTGCCCAGAATACCGGTGATGATCACCGCCGCCACCGTGATGGCAACCATACCGTTCTGGCCCTCGGACACCGCCACGGCGATGGGGGTGGTGACGGACTTGGGCAGCAGAGAGACGGTCATATCCCGATCCAGCCCGAACAGGCGGCACATGATCAGGATGCTGCCCACGGAGGTCACAACGCCCACCAGACAGCCCACCAGCACCGGCAGCCAGTTCTTTTTCAAAAGGTCGATCTTGGAATAGATGGACACCGCCAGGCACGCGGTGGCCGGTCCCAGGAACATGTTGATGATGCTGCCGCCCTGGTTGTAGTCGTCATAGGGAATGTGAAACACCGCCAGAATGGCGATCAGCAGCCCTACGGCAATGATCATATTGTTGCAGATCACAAGGCCCGTCTTTTTCTGGATCTTCACGCCCACCCAGTACACCAGCACCGTCAGGGCGATGCCGAAGGACGGAGATGCATACAGCTCGCTCATTACACGGCCTCCTTTCTTCTTTGCAGCAGCTTCCGGGTCAGCTGGACCGCCGCCGCAGTAGCGCCGTAGGTCAGCACGGTAGACACCACACAGATGGTGAAAAATGCTCCTGCGTGCTGAAAGATCACGTCAGCGTAGTTGATGATGCTGCCGGCCGCCGGCACAAAGAAAAACCCCAGATTTCCCAGCAGGAAATCCGACTTTTCCCGGATGTGGTCCACCCGGATCACCCGCGTCAGCAGCAGCAACAGCAACAGAAGCAGGCTGATGACACTGGCAGGAAACACAAAGGGAAGCGCCTCCTCTATGCACTCGCTCACCCAGGTCAGGCCGAACAAAATGCCCACCTGAATCAGAATTTTCAAAATACATTCGCCACCTTTTTCACGAAGTCTTAACCCACATTGTACGGTCGTCCCCCTCCATTGTCAAAGCAAACCGTATGCGCAAAATCACTTTTGTAAATACAGACAAGGTCCCTCCCCGGAATGGGGAGGGACCTTGTCTCTTTTACCATTTAAAACGGAAGATTCCGCCGCAGTTCCGCCCGGAAATCCGGGTGTGCGATCTCGATGAGGGCCTTGGCACGCTCCAGTGTGCTCTTATACTTCAGGTCTGCCACGCCGTATTCCGTGACCACATACTGCACCCAGGTCCGCGGTGTGGTGACCACGCCGCCGGGCGTCAGCTGGGGCAGGATCTTGGAGTGGAGCTGGCCCGCCTTGTCCCGGTAGCAGGAGCGCAGGGCGATAATGCTCCGCCCGTCCTTGGACCACTGGGAGCCGATGACCCACTCCAGCTGGCCGCCGGTACCGGAGTACTGCCGGGGACCAATGGTCTCACTGTTGACCTGGCCGGTGAGATCCACCTCCATGGCGTTGTTGATAGAGACCACATGGTCGTTTTTGGCAATGTTGCGGGGATCATTGATCCAGCAGATCTCCTTCTGGCAGAAATCCGGGTTGTTGTGGCCGAAGGCCCACAGCTCCCGATCTCCCACAAACTGGGCACAGGCCGTGCGGCCGGTACAGGTCGTCTTGCGGCTGTTGTTCACCACGCCCTTTTTCATCAGCTCCATCACGCAGGAGGTCAGCACCTCCGTCTGGATGCCCAGATCCCGCTTTCCTGCGTAGGCCAGATTCTCTCCGATGGCGTTGGCAAGGCCGCCCAAACCAAACTGCAGGCAGTCGCCGTCGTGGACCATGTCCGCGATGTAGCCGGCGATCTTCCTATCCGTCTCATCCCCGGCGGCAGAGAAAGACTCCACCAGCGGGCCGCTGGTCTCGATGATGCCGTCCACCTCCGAGACATGGAGACGGGTATGGTTTTCCCCGTCGCTTGCAAAGGAGGGCAGCTCCGGGTGGATCTCCACCAGTACCAGCTCACACTGCTCCAGCACCCGCCGGTCCAGCAGCGTGCCCCAGATGGAGCGGCTCATCCAGCCGTCCTCATCCGGCGGGGAGCAGGTCAGAACCGTCACCCGGGGATGGCGGGCCGCCAGCCAGGCAGGCGTCTGGCCCAGGTTCACCGGAGCAAAGTGGATATTCCCCTGGCCCACCCAGGCCCGTTCCTCTCCGAAAAAGTCGGAGTGATAAGATACGTGTTCCGTACAGTCCGGTGCCAGCAGGCAGCTTCCCTTGGGAGCGAAGTGGCTGTCGATCTCCACATGTCCGCCCTCTGCCTTGAGCTTTGCGGCCAATGCCGCATCCACCTCACGGGGCCAGTTGGTCAGCGGCGAAAAGACCAGCACGTCACCGTCCCGGATCTGGGCAGCCGCCTCTTCACCGGTCATCTGAAGCGCCCGGTACTGTGCCCGCCAATCCTGTATCCCGGCGCAGCGCCCCCGGCGGGTTGGGGTCAGGTTTGTCATGTTGCAATTCCTCCTGATTCTTCAGTGTCTCATGGTTGTTTATTGTAGCGCAGTTTTTTCCTCACCGCAATGTCTTTTCCACATTTGAGCAATTAATGACATTTTTTGCGCCGGAATTCACATCTTCTTCATGATTTTTTGCTTGCCTTTCCACAATGACACTGCTATACTGTAGGCGTTCTCGAATACAGAATTACGGAGGTGCACCTTGCAAAAGCGTAGTCATAAATTGCTGGCATCCACTCTGCTGCGAAGTGAAAACGGATTTTCCTCCAAACGGTTCGAACTTGCGTTTCTGTTCGGCTCCTTCCAGCCGGACTGCAATCCCCTGACCTACCTCAAAGGCTCTCTGCGGGCCTACAAGTTCCGGGGACATAACTACTCCAACTCCCAGTATTACATCCAGCGTCAGATCCGCCGTCTCCAGCGCCGCAAGCACTGGACCATGTGGCAGTACTATACCCTGGGAAAGCTTACCCACTACCTGGCGGACGCCTTCACCTTCCCCCACAACGAACACTACCCCGATACGCTCCTGGAGCACCATCAGTATGAGACGGACCTCCGGGCCTATCTGGAGTCCTATCTGGAGCAGCGCACCCTGCGGCGCAAGCAGTTCCGGGAGGACGTGGCCAGCGCTATCGCCCAGCTTCACATGTACTATCAGCAGGCTGCCGCAGATCAGCGAATGGACGTTCAGTACATTCTGGAGGCCACTAGCCTCCTGATGGCGGGCTGCCGCCCGCAGCTGGCCGGTTCCGCGGCCTGATTCGGTGGTTTTTGCCGAAGGCAATCCTATTTCTGCAGGGATTGTTTGGAAGAATTGTCACTTTTCATTTGCACGGTGAAGTGCTATGCTTTAAGCATCTAAAGAGCTTGAAAGGAACTGGACCATGACTGGTATCGCACGCGCAGCTGAATACCGTTACTTTAGCTTTACCTACTTTATGGGTAAGGCTTATTTCGGTTTGGCTGAAAGCGTGTGCGCCTGATGGAAACATGGTCAATGGACCTGTACAGGACGACCCGCAGCCTGACCGGCTGCGGGTCTTTTTTTATCAAACGGAGGAGGAACTATCATGATCGTCATTCTCAAACAAAATCCCAACCGGGACCAGCTGGAAAGTCTCATCTCCTGGCTTCAGGAAAAGGGCATCATCATCCACACCAGCATCGGTGAGGCCCACACCATCCTGGGATTGGTGGGCGACACTTCCAAGCTGGACATTGACCTGATCGCCGCGCTGGACATCGTGGAGGACGTCAAGCGGGTCCAGGAGCCCTACAAGAATGCCAACCGCAAGTTCCACCCCGAGGACACCGTGGTGAAGGTGGGCAACACCCAGATCGGCGGCGGCAATCTGACCCTCATGGCAGGCCCCTGCTCCGTGGAGAGTGAGGAGCAGGTGGTGGCCATCGCCAAGGCCGTCAAGGCCAGCGGCGCCACCATGCTCCGGGGCGGTGCCTTCAAGCCCCGCACCTCTCCCTACTCCTTCCAGGGCCTGGGCGCCACAGGCCTGGAGTATTTGAAGGTGGCCAAGCAGGAGACGGGCCTCCCCATCGTCACGGAGCTGATGGACCTGAGCCAGCTGCCCCTCTTCAAGGACGTGGACGTGATCCAGATCGGCGCCCGGAACATGCAGAACTTCGACCTTTTGAAAGCCGTGGGCCATCAGGACAAGCCCGTCATGATCAAGCGGGGCATGTCCGCCACCTATGAGGAGTGGCTCATGAGCGCCGAGTACGTCATGGCCGGCGGCAACGAGAACGTCATCCTCTGCGAGCGGGGCATCCGCACCTTCGAGTCCTACACCCGCAACACCCTGGACCTGGCGGCCATCCCGGTTCTTCGCAAGCTGACCCACCTGCCCATCATCATTGATCCCAGCCACGCCACCGGCAAGAGCTGGCTGGTGGAGCCTCTGGCCATGGGCGCCGTGGCCACCGGCTGCGACGGTCTCCAGATCGAGGTCCACAACGACCCCGCCCACGCATTGTGCGACGGTCCCCAGTCCCTCAAGCCCGAGGTGTTCGACGCCCTGGCCAAGAAGCTCTTGAAGCTCCACGCCGCCGTCAAGGAACTGGAGGCATAAGATGATCGTTGGCATCGTCGGCCTGGGCCTCATCGGCGGGTCCATGGCCAAGAGTATCAAAAGCCGCACCGCCCACACCGTCTATGGCACGGACCTGAACGCTGAGACCATGACCATGGCCCGGATGTGCGGCGCCATGGACGCCCCCCTGACGGCGGAGAACCTGCCGGAATGTGACCTGGTGCTGGTAGCCATCCGGCCCGGCGCCGCCGTGGAGTGGGTGCGGCAGAATGCTCCCCACATCGCCAAGCGCGCCATTCTGGTGGACCTGTGCGGCGTCAAACGCACGGTAGTGGAAGCCATCACCCCTATCGCTGAGGAATACGGCTTTGCCTATATCGGCGGCCACCCCATGGCAGGCCGGGAACGGGGCGGCTTCCCCGCCGCCACCGATGATTTGTACGTAGGCGCCTCCATGATCCTCACCCCCGATGCCCGCACGGACATGCAGCTGCTGGAGACGCTGAAGGCCTTCTTCCTGGACATCGGCTTTGCAGGCCTCACCTTCTCCACGCCGGAAGAACATGACCGCATCATCGCCTTCACTTCCCAGCTGGCTCACATCACCTCCAGTGCCTATGTCAAGTCGCCGGAGGCCCAGAAGCGCCGGGGCTTCTCCGCCGGCAGCTTTCAGGATATGACCCGGGTGGCACGGCTGGACGAGGACATGTGGACGGAGCTGTTTCTGGACGATGCCGACTACCTCACAAGCGAGTTGGAAGTGCTGGTGGGACACCTCACCGAGTACCTGGACGCTCTGAAGGCCCGGGATGCTCAGCGGCTGCGGGCCCTTTTGAAAGAAGGCAGGGAGCTCAAGGCCACCGCCGGCGGCAACTGACCGCCGCGCATCCTCACCCACACATTATATATAAAAGGAGTTTTTCCCATGTCCGACTCCATTCAAACCATTCCTGTCCGCACCGTCCCCGGCTACACCGTCTCCATTGGCCCCGGCCTGCTGACAAACTGCGGCCAGCGGCTGCGGGAAGTGCTGAGCCCCTGTCGGATGGCAGTCATCGCCGACAGCACCGTGGGTCCCCTCTACGCCCCCACCGTCACCGCCAGCCTCACTGCCGCCGGATTTTCCGTCTGTTCTTACCTGTTCCCCGCAGGCGAGACCCACAAGAATCTTACCACCCTCTCTGAGATTCTGGAGTTTCTGGCCCGGGAGCATCTGACCCGCTCCGACTGCGTGGTGGCCCTGGGCGGCGGTGTGGCCGGAGACATGGCGGGCTTTGCCGCCGCCGTGTACCTTCGGGGCATCCGCTGTGTGCAGCTGCCCACCACGCTCCTTGCCGCCGTGGACTCCTCCGTGGGCGGCAAGACCGCCATCGACCTTGCCGCCGGGAAAAACCTGGCCGGGGCCTTTCTGCAGCCCGCCGCCGTACTGTGCGACACCGATTGCCTGGGAACCCTCCCGCCGGACGTCTTTGCCGACGGCGCCGCCGAGGCCATCAAAACCGGGGTTCTCTGTGATGAATCCCTCTTTGCCCTCTTTGAGGACGGCACCCTCTCCGCCGACCCGGCGGAGGTCATCGCCCGGTGCGTTGCCTACAAGGCCGGCGTGGTGGAGCGGGATGAAAAGGAGCAAAATGAGCGGCGCCTGCTGAACCTGGGTCACACTGTGGGCCACGCCATCGAAAAGTGCAGCGGCTATGCCATCCCCCACGGCCACGCCGTGGCGGCAGGCCTGGCCGTCATCGCCCGGGCAGCAGAGGCCCTGGGCTGGACGGAGCAGCCCATTGCGGCCCGGATCGCCGCCTGCCTCACAAAAAACGGCCTCCCCATCGGCACGGACTACGCCGCCGAAGCCCTGACCCAGGCGGCCCTCTCCGACAAGAAGCGGGCCGGGGAGTCCATCACGCTGGTGATCCCCCGGCGCATCGGCGAGTGTGAACTCCGCAAACTGCCGGTATCGGAACTGCTGTCCGTCATCCGGGCAGGATTGGAGGCGTAAATGGACATTCAGATCACTCCCCACCTCCTCTCCGGCACTGTGACACCGCCCCCCAGCAAGTCTCAGACCCACCGGTTGCTGATCGCCGCCGTTCTGGCCACCGGCACCAGCACGGTGAAGAACATTGCGTTTTCTCAGGATGTGGAGGCCACCCTCCGGTGCCTCACCGCCCTGGGGGGCAGCTGGAAACAGACTGCCCCCGGTACCTTGGAGATCACCGGCATCGGCGGTCTTCCCCGCCAGGCCCGGACATTGCTGCCCCATCTGGACTGCGGCGAATCCGGCTCCACCCTGCGCTTTTTCCTCCCCATTGCCCTGGCGGTGGCGGGAGGCGGCGTCTTTACCGGCCATGGACGGCTGATGGAGCGGCCCCAGGGACCCTACTTCGACCTCTTCCGGGAGGAGGGAATCTCCTATGAACAAAAAGACGGCACCCTCACCGTACAAGGCACCCTGAGGCCGGGGGAATACCATCTCCCCGGCAATGTCTCCAGCCAGTTTTTTACAGGACTCCTCTTCGCCCTGCCGCTGCTGGAGGGCCCCAGCCAGATCGTCCCCACCACCCCGGTGGAGAGCTGGGACTACATCCGGATGACCCTGGACGCGCTGGCAAGCGCGGGGATCGCGGTGCCGGAACCCAAGTGCGGCGGTGTGTTTCAGATCTCCCCCCACCCCTACCGCTCCTTTGACCGGACAGTGGAGGCCGACTGGTCCCAGGCGGGCTTCTGGTACGCGGCCATCGCTCTGGGCTCCCATGTGGAACCGGAGGGGCTGAATGCGTTTTCTGTTCAGGGAGACATGGCTGTGGTGCCCCACTTTCTGCGGCTGACCCACCCCGGAGATCTGGACATCGACGTGTCCGGTATCCCGGACCTGCTGCCCCCTCTGGCGGTGATGGCAGCAGTCCGCTCCGGCACCACCCGGTTCGTGAACGCCGCCCGGCTGCGGATGAAGGAGAGCGACCGGCTCTCCACGGTCCGCGCCATGCTGACGGCCCTGGGCTGTCGCTGCCAG
>FR890921.1:7741-8387 GCA_000436875.1 Oscillibacter sp. CAG:155
CTGCCGCGCCCCATCCCCGCCACGGCCTGCACCGCCCCCGTCACCATTCTGGGCGCTGAGGCCGTGGACAAGTCCTATCCCACTTTCTGGGGGGAATATCAGCGATTGGGAGGTGACATTCATGTCCTCTGAGTTCGGACATCTCTTGAAGATCAGCGTCTTCGGCCAGTCCCACGGGGCGGCCATCGGCGTGGTGATGGACGGCCTGCCTGCCGGCGAGGCGGTGGACCTGGATGCGCTCCAGGCCTTTCTGGACCGGCGCCGGCCCGGCAAAAACGCCCTCTCCACCCTCCGGAAGGAGACGGACCGCCCCACCTTCCTCTCCGGATTGGAAAACGGCGTCACCTGCGGTGCGCCGCTGTGCGCCGTGATTCAAAACAGTGACCAGCACTCCTCGGACTATTCGGAGCTCCGGGACAAGCCCCGGCCCGGCCACGCGGATTACACCGCTTTTGTCAAGTGGCAGGGTCAGGCGGACATGCGGGGCGGCGGCCACTTCTCCGGCCGCCTGACGGCCCCCCTCTGCATCGCCGGCGGCATCGCCAAGCAGATCCTGGCCCGCCGGGGGATTTTTGTGGGGGCGCATCTGGCCTCCGTGGGCACGGAGGCAGACGACGCCCTTCCCCTTCTTCCCACAGCGGAGCTT
>FR890921.1:8542-12115 GCA_000436875.1 Oscillibacter sp. CAG:155
ATCGGGCTTCCTGCCGGACTGGGCGGGCCCATGTTCGACGGCGTGGAGAACCGCCTGGCAGCGGCCCTTTTCGGGATTCCGGCGGTCAAGGGCGTGGAGTTCGGCGCCGGTTTTTCCGCCGCCCGGTCCTGCGGTTCTGCCAACAACGATCCCTTTACCATCTCCGACGGCCGCGTGGTCACGACCACCAACCACGCCGGCGGCATCCTGGGCGGCATCACCAACGGCATGCCCCTGACGCTGCGTCTGGCCGTCAAACCCACCCCATCCATCTCCCGGCCCCAGCACACCGTCTCCCTCTCCGCTATGGAGGATGCGGAGCTGACCATCCGGGGCCGGCATGATCCCTGTATTGCCCATCGGGCCGTGCCGGTGGCTGAAGCTGTCACCGCGACGGTTTTATTAGATCTTTTATTGGAGGAGCATCATGGAACTTTCTGAAATTCGAGAAAAAATTGACACCGTTGACGACCAACTCCTGAAGCTGTTCCTGGAGCGCATGTCCCTGGCGGAGGAAGTGGCCGCCTATAAAAACGAGCATCATCTGCCCATCCTCAACAAGGAACGGGAGCGGGCAGTCCTGGCCCGGGTGACGGAACAGTCCGGAGAGAAGGAACGCTACGCTTACCATCTCTTTTCCACCCTCTTCGAGCTGGCCCGCTCCCGACAGGCCGAGCTCATCAGTGCCCCCACCCGGGTGGAGGCTCAGGTCAAGGCCTCTCTGGAGGCCGGCAGCGCGGTGTTCCCCCAGACAGGCCTTGTGGCCTGCCAGGGCGTAGAGGGCGCCAACTCCCAGATGGCCTGCGACCGTCTGCTGCCCCGGGGCAACATCGTCTATGTCAAGACCTTCGAGGCCGTGGTCTCCGCGGTGGAGTCCGGCCTTTGCAAATTCGGCGTGCTGCCCATTGAAAACAGCTCCAACGGCTCTGTCCGTGCGGTCTATGAACTGCTGCAGGACCACCGTCTCTCCATCGTCCGCTCCACCCGGCTGTGCATCCGCCATGAGCTGCTGGCCATACCCGGCGTGAAAATGGATGACATCACCGAGATCTACTCTCACGAACAGGCCATCGGTCAGTGCAGCCGCTTCCTGGAGAGCCTCAACGGCGTCCGGGTCATTCCCTGCGACAACACCGCCGTGGCCGCCAAGATGGTCTCCGAGCGGGGTGACCGCCACGCCGCCGCCATCTCCTCCCACGCCTGCGCAGAACTCTATGGTCTGGACACCGTCCGGGATGACATTCAGGACAGCGACAACAACTACACCCGCTTTATCTGCATTGCCAAGGACCCGGTGATCTACGCCGGTGCCAACCGCATCAGTCTGGTCATCGCCTGCGATAACAAGCCCGGTGCCCTGTACGACATTCTCTCCAAGCTGGCGGCCCTGGGCATCAACATGACCAAGCTGGAGTCCTGCCCCGTGACCGGCCGGAACTTCGAGTTCATCTTCTTCCTGGAGCTGGAGGCCTCCGTGCTGGAACCCGGCGTGCTGCCCATGCTGGAGGAGCTGGAACGCAGCTGCCAGAACTTCCAGTTCCTGGGCAACTACGCCGAGGTGTAAGCGGTGGACGGCAGATGCTACGGCCTGCTGGGCCGCAAACTGGGCCACAGCTGGTCCGTCCCCATCCACCAAGCCCTGGGGTGCCCGGACTACCGGCTCATTGAGCTGGAACCGGACGCTCTGGGGGACTTCCTCCGCCGGACGGACATCGGCGGTCTCAACGTCACCATCCCCTACAAGCGGGACGTGATGCCTTACTGCGACGAGATCGACGCAGCGGCCCGGGCCATCGGCAGCGTCAACACCATTGTCCGCCGTCCCGACGGCAAGCTCTATGCCTACAACACCGATGCAGCGGGCTTTTGCTACATGGCACAGCGGGCAGGCATCTCCTTTGCGGGGCGGAAAGCCGTGATCCTGGGTAGCGGAGGCGCCTCCCTGACTGCCCAGGCCTGCGCCCGGCAGCTGGGTGCCCGGGAAGTAGTGGTCATCTCCCGCTCCGGACCGGACAACTATGAAAATCTCTCCCGCCACGCCGACGCGGAGATCGTTGTGAATACCACACCGGTGGGGATGTATCCCGTCAACGGTGCTGCGCCGGTAGACCTGACGGCATTCCCCGCCTGCCGGGGAGTGCTGGACGTCATCTACAATCCCCGCCGTACTGCACTGCTTCAGCAGGCGGAGGCCCTGGACATTCCCTGCTCCGACGGCCTTCCCATGCTGGTGGCACAGGCCAAGGCAGCGGAGGAACATTTCTTCGGAACCGCCATTCCAGATGGGGAAAATGAGCGCATCCTCGCTCAGCTGCGGCAGGAGACGGAAAACATCGTCCTTATCGGCATGCCTGGCTGCGGCAAGACCACAGTGGGTCATCTGCTGGCGCAAAAGACGGGCCGGGAGGCCATCGACCTGGATGAGCGGATCGCCGCCCGGGCCGGCTGCTCCATTCCGGAGATCTTCGCCCGGGGCGGTGAAGCGGATTTTCGGGTGCTGGAACGGGAGGAGACCGCAAAAGCCGGTGCCCTCTCCGGCAAGATCCTGCTCACCGGAGGCGGCGTGGTCAAGACGGCGGAAAACTACCCCAGTCTCCACCAAAACGGCCGCATCTACCATCTGCTTCGCCCCATCGGAGAGCTGGCCACCGATGGACGCCCCCTCTCCCAGGGCGCGGACCTTTCCGCCATGTGGGCGGAGCGGGAACCGCTGTACCGGCGCTTCCGGGATGTGGTGATTGAAAATACCGGCACCGTGGAGGACACGGCAGACGGAATTTGGAGGGATTTTTGTGCACATTCTGGTGATTAACGGTCCCAATATGAACATGCTGGGCATCCGGCAGCCGGAGATCTACGGCCGCGCCACCTACGCCGATCTTCAGGCCATGATCCGGGCCGAGGCGGACCGGTTGGGCGTGGAGGTCACGTTTTTCCAGTCCAACCACGAAGGGGCCCTGGTGGATGCCATTCAACAGGCCTATTTCGACCATGTGGACGGCATCATCATCAACCCCGCAGCCTACACCCATACCAGCGTGGCCCTGCTGGATGCAGTGAAGGCCGTGGGCATCCCTACCGTGGAGGTCCACGTCTCCGATCCGGACGGACGGGAGGACTTCCGCCATGTCTCCTACATCCGTGCCGCCTGTAAGGCGACGATCAAAGGCCACGGCCTCCCGGGCTATCTGGAGGCACTGCGTCTGCTGTGCAGCAATACCTGAGCTTCCATCCGCCCCCACCTATTAGTAGGCGGAGGCTGGGATTTCTTTGTGCCCTTTTGCAGGGCCGAACGTGCTGCCTTGGGGCGCCATCCGGACGCGCACCCGAGCAGCTCTAAGCGCAAAAAACTCCCCGCCAAATGGCGGGGAGTTTTTCATACAGCTGGGAGAATGCTGTGTTCTCTACTCAGTGAGTAGCGGACAGCCGATTGGAACGCTTCTTGCCATACCAGCAGATGATGGCAACATACACAACAGCGGCAGCAACGCCGATGGCATAAGAGGCACCCCAGGGAATGTTGAAGCCGATCTTGGCGTTCATGATGTAGGTGATAGTGATGAATGCATACCA
>FR890922.1 GCA_000436875.1 Oscillibacter sp. CAG:155
GGTTGTTATAGTCCGCCAGGTAGCGGTTCTGGGCCCTGTCGCCGGTACTCCAGTCGCTGGGGTAGTAGCCGCTCTCACCTTTTTTGATGCAGATAAGGGTTCCTTCTCCGGGAAGCACAGACCAGCACATATCCGGCAGGCGGGTGAGCGAATCGGGGGAGAACTTCTCTTCCTCTGTCTGGATTGTCCAGTTGCTGGAGTTCCAGAGACTCACATAGAGTTCTCCCTCTTCCAAGTCGATGGCCCGTTGCTCAAATCCCTCGCCCCAACCGTCCGATGCCTGCCCTGAAATGTAATCAGCCAGGGCCTCTTTTTCCTCCGGCAGAAGTTCGCCCACTACCTTGCATTCCGCTACGCACCACAGCTGCCCATCGCGGCTCTCTGCGTCAAACACGATGGACTGAACTTTCTCATTCACCCCATCCTGTTTGTCATACCAGCGCATAAGGCCACGGCTTTTTTCCTCCGGCACCTGGTTTTCCAGAAGTGCCTCGTGAATACACGACTGATAGTCTCGCAGATCACGGCCATTCAAATCGTTGCCGTACTCCTCCAGATCTCCCCAGCTGTCACGACCGTAAAGTTGAGCGGTGAGAGGCATATAGAACTTCAGCGTCTGAGGTTCTGGAAGCTGGACCGGAAACCGATCCTCGCCGATGATGAGGGCAAGGCCGCTGCCGTTGTCCCACTTCACATGGAATTGGCCTGCGTCATCGATATGATCCAGAGTCCCCATACTGCCAGGGGACAGTGCGTAGGGATCATCTTTCATTTCCGTCAATCGAATGCGAGACCCCTTGGGATATTGCTCCCGGAGAAAGTCCAGCCACTCTTTTTGTATTTGCATCTTGCACCTCCTACATGGTCATGCCCTGATCTTGGGACATATCCTCCAACTCCTGATGGAGTTGTTCTACTGCCTCGAAAATCGTTGGATCGTTCTTGAAACTCTCCAGTTTCTGATAGTCACCGAAAAATGTCTGCTCCCCGTCCACCATTCGGACAAAGTCGACTGTAGCGAAGTCATCCTTGGTGACACCAAGCCGTTTCTCAGGATGGTCGCTGCTCTGATAGAGCTCGACCGCTTCGTCCAGGGTCAGATTACGGTGGAGCTGCTCCTGCGGGGTGTTACAATCAGTCATTACAAACCACGCATAGGAATGGGGGAGGGACGAGTTTGCCACATCTCGAAGGGCTCGAAGCCCTTTCTCGGTCAAACCGTAGTTACAGGTTCGTCGAGGATTTTCTTCGCCTGCAAAATCCAACAGAATATCATCCACTGCTTTCTTGATCTCTGGATCTTCAGAAAGCGTTTCGTGCTTGAATCCGGTCGTATTGCGGAGTGGAAGTTCTTCTTTGAT
>FR890923.1 GCA_000436875.1 Oscillibacter sp. CAG:155
GGGTCCACAGTTTTAATGCCAACAGAATTTCCTGTCCCACTGAAGCTGCCGTAAGTGGTGAACAGAAAAGCCGCTGCCCGCCGCACATCAAAAAGTTTTGCGTTGCCATCCAGGATCGTGAGCAGTTCTCGGATCTCTTCTTCGGTAAAACAAGTGGACTCCGCTACAACTCGTTTCTCCTCCTCAATATGCCGATAGAAGTCCGGCTCATGAGCGGCCATATCGCGGTAGAAGGCGAAGGGTGTCCTGCCATGCACCGGCAGAAACTTCAGTTCTTTGGCCAGTGAGAACGATTTTTCTTTGACGCAGCAAAACACATTGAACAAATCGTCGTTCAGGTCGTTATAAATGTCCAACCGGCCCTTCTTTGGCTGCAGACCTAAGATGACAGCGCCGCTGCCGCCGAACGCCTCTGTAAACTGTTTCACATGAGGCGGTATCAGCTGGTGGATGTAAGGGACAAGTTTCTCTTTGTTCCCCATCCATGGAAAGAAGGGCTTAGCCATTTTGTTCGCCCTCCTTTTCTCTGTAGCTGTTAAGGCTTCCTCTCATATTACGGATGTCCTCCATTAGACCGTCCGCCATACCCTGGAGAAAATCCATACTGTCACAGAGTTCAGCTGCGGTGGCAGCATAGTAATAACCGTACTGGTCACTGGCAATGGGTTTCTTTTTCTTCCGCAGTCGTTTTACCAACTTTTGAAGGTCCTTGACATGGATGCCCAGCGTCCGAGCCAATTCCCTGCCGCTTTTCCGATTTTCACGGCCATGACAGGAAGTTTTCAAATAGTTCAACAACTTTTCTTCTCGCATAAATGCCTCCCTTTCCGGACACGTTTTACCGAAAAAGGGTGCAAAAAAATAAGGGGCCGTTTTGTCCCTTTCGGAAAAACGGCCCCTTATTTGATTCGAGGTTATTACATGGTCATCTCTGGTTCATGTTCTGGCTGGCTGTATTCGTAAATGATCTCTTGCTCATTCCTGGCTGCATAGCCATGGTCTGTTGTGGACAGACCATATTTTGCCATGTGATGCTGGGCATAGGCCACCGAGTCAAAGCATTGGATGAGCAGCGGATCCTGGCCAAGTACACCCTCCTTTCGGGCCAGGTCCATGCCATACTGGGCAAGATCAACCCCTCGGGGAATAAATTCGTAACAGTGGAGGTTTTGAGCGAGATCCAATGCCAAATCCAGACGGTGACAGTCTTCCAATTCCATCACGCACTGCCATTTTTCCATCCAGTGGGGTTCTCCCTGGCCCTGTTCCGCCCAGACATAGCCGAAGTCAATGGCGTGGCGAACCAATTCTCCTGCGGAGTCATATTGATTGAGAATGTCGGTGATCTGAGGAAGCGCGCAATCCACATCCACCGCCATACACTGATCCAGTGTTTCTGCTTGCAAGGCATCCAGCCCGAGAAGCAGCTCATCCGGGTGGGCGGTATCCATGTATTCGCCTGTGTCGGGGAATCCGATCCAGACACCCTCCATATTGTTCCTGCTTACCAGTTTGACCCGAATTGCATACTCACCGGTGATAAGTCGCGGCTCGTTGGGATTTACCTCCGGCAAGGGACGATCGGGGTTCAGCCGCTCTACATAGTGGTTCTCAACAAAACTGCCTGAACCATGTTCCCGATAGGCTGCCCCAACAATTTCCGGGTCAAGGTAGCCCCGTGCCGCGTGTGTGGGGGTGTGAATATGCTCCATGACGAATCGTCCCAGTAGCACATCGTCCTCTGCTCCATAGAGGAGCTGGTAGTGATCCAATCCCTG
>FR890924.1 GCA_000436875.1 Oscillibacter sp. CAG:155
CCGCTGTATTACAGCCAATGTTACAGTTTCATTACAAGACAAAAAAACATCTTGAAAGTTTCCCGTTTGTTTGCTAAGATGCATGCTGTGAAGAGATTCTGTTCTCATTTCCCCGGCTTAGATACGGGACCGGCTAGCCACAGTATGTGGGCCGGGAAAAGAAACGACGCAGAAGATCTTCCGAACTTCTAAATGCCGAAAGGCCGGTACATACATCTTTTAAAATGGGTTCCTCCGGGAATCCGGCTTGAAAGAGGAATGGGCGGGCCGGACGGTAAATTCAAAAGGAGGAGAAAATCCCATGAAGAAGTTCCTTTCTCTGGTTCTGGCTCTGGCGATGACCATGTCTCTGGTCACTGTCTCTGCTGGCGCCAAGGACTTCACGGACAACAGCAAGATTGATTACAAAGAAGCTGTTGACGTGGTGTCCTCCGTGGGGATCGTTGACGGCTACGAAGACGGCGCCTTCAACCCCCAGAACACTCTGACCCGTGGCGCGGCTGCTAAGATCATCTGCAACCTGATCCTCGGGCCCACCACCGCCAGCGCTCTGCGCGCTGACACCGCTCCCTACAGCGACGTTCCTACCACCAACAACTTCTCTGGCTACATTGCTTACTGCCAGAAGGAGGGCATCATCTCCGGTTATGCCGACGGCACCTTCAAGCCCGGCGCTTCTCTGACCGGCTATGCCTTCATGAAGATGCTGCTGGGTGCCCTGGGCTATGACAGCTCCATCGAGGGCTACACCGGTGCCAACTGGTCCATCGCCGTTGGCAAGCGCGCCATCGGCATCCGCCTGGACGACGGCAACGACAACTTTGTTGGCGTGAACGCTGTCACCCGTGAAGAGGCTTGCCTGTATGCCTTCAACACCATGAAGGCCACCATGGTCGACTATGATTCCAAGATCACTGTCGACACCAACGACGGCGGCTCCGTCACTGTTGGCAACAACAGCGCTTACGAGCTGTCCAACTCCTCCAAGACCGACGGCTATATCAAGGACGACGGCAAGATGCAGTTTGCCGAGAAGTACTTCGATAAGCTGAAGGGCGTGGCTGACACCGATGACTTCGGCCGTCCCGCTACCACTTGGAAGTATGATGGCGACACCATCGGCACCTATGCTGACGACGCCGATGCCACTTATGTGGTTGAGGATGCCAAGAAGGATCTGTCCGTGCTGGTCACCGACAGCGATTACCTGGGCTACTCCGCTAAGGACGTCAAGGATACCGCTGACGTGTATCGCAACGGCAAGCTGATGGGCGAGTACGCTGACCTGGATAATAAGGACACCCTGGCCGGTAAGGGCGATATTATCGAGGCTTATGAGAACGACGACAACGATGTTGCTACCATCGTCATCCGTTCTTACACCTATGCCAAGATCGACGACGTTGACAACGATCTGTCCTCTTCTCTGAAGAACAAGGGCGCTTCTGTCGGCGTTGATCTGAAGGACATCGACGGCACCAACATGGGTACCTACTATGATAACCATGATGATGACGACAAGGTCCTGAACGGCTTCGATGCTGATACCTATGAGGAAGGCACTGTCCTGGCCGTGGCTATCTCCGACAAGGACGACACCACCATCCTGGACAGCTATGTTGCCAAGTCCGTCAAGGGTACTCCCACTGCTGCCCGTCAGGTTGCTAAGGATTCTACCTACAACGTGACTGCTGGTGACATCACCATCGACGGCACCAAGTACGTCTATGCCGCTCAGATGACCGGCATCGAGGACGGCGAGAATGTTGACTTCGACAACGAGTACACCGTGTACCTGACCGCTGAGGGCTATGCTCTGGCTGTTGACGGTGCTGCGTTCGCTACTCTGGACGATGTCTACTATGTGGCTGGCGTGTACACCGAGAACACTCGCGGCACGATCAACTACTATGCTCAGGCGATCTCCGTCACCGACGGCACCGAGCATCAGCTGAAGCTGGCTGGCCAGACCGCTGGCGATCTGACCTATGATGCGGCTGACAACAAGTTCGACAATCAGGGTACTACCGGCCTGTACGTCATGACCGAGGACGACGACAAGTACACTGCTAAGAAGTACATTGGCCAGGACGGCTACACCGTGGTCGAGGATACCCTGTCCAGCAGCGTTGACAGCGCTTCCACTGTGATCCGCTTCACCGCTTCTGGCAAGAACGCCTACAACAACTCTGCTTCTAAGAACGAGACGGCCAGCCGTCTGTATCTGGACGACACCACCTTCTTCATTGGTATTGAGAAGGATTCCACCGATATCGACATCAAGACTGCCACCGGCAAGATGAGCGTCGATAAGGCCTCTTCCAGCCTGAATGTCTATGCCATCTACAAGGACGGCAAGGACGACGCCGTGTTCGTGATCTATG
>FR890925.1 GCA_000436875.1 Oscillibacter sp. CAG:155
TGCATCGCTATATCAAAGAATAAGGGCATCCTATCAGGAGTTCTGTGGCTGGGTAGTTTCGTGCCCCCTTCCCCGGCGTAATCCAGAAGTACACCGAGTAATTCAAGTGGCCGGAGCTGTTCATCAGCATCAACGGGCAGATTGTGTCCGTTGGAGCCGACCCCCTGCGCACGGCGGAAGTAACCCTTGGAGCACCGCTGAGGAAAGAGCGACGCAATCATCAATTAACAGCAGCCACCGTGGCAAGGAAATGGAGAAGGTTCAGGGATCATATCAGAGAAAAAGCCCTCCATCCGGGAGAGGCTGGAGGATGCAAAGCGGGAGTTTAGGGAACGGAACATCTCAGGCAAACCCGCCCCGTAGAAGAAGCCTGCAGCGCTGGGCGATTTATGAGACGGAGCAAGAAATGGCGTCTGGAATAGACGTTCTTCTTAGGTGAGATTGACCGATACCACTACAACAGGCTCTGCAAAGGCTGCGTCCAGCCTTACAAACTAAGCTTTCGGGCTGTGGTGGTGTACTATTCCCCTCCATTTCCAAAAGCATAGGAATTAGTGTTCAAAATGGATAGAGGAACTGCCTGTGGCACCCTTTCTTTATAGGGCAGTAGGAGACTCCCGTGCGGAGTAGCAGGGTATTTCCGCATAGGAAAAATACCGAATTTTCATCTTTTGGCAAACAAATTGGGAGCACCATAATCGAATTAGAGAAATTCGATTGTGGTGCTCTTTTTTTGTTAATTTCAAGTTAACCAAAAATCTTTCCCTTGTATTCTTGCCGGTAAACCATTGTTATTGACTTTGGATCTTTCGTTGAGTTTGAAAGATGATATAATAATAATAATAATAATAATATACACCGCTCCTGTTAAAATTAAGAATTTCCGACATCTGCTTTGCTATATAGCAATAAGGAAAAGTTAATAACAGACGTATAGAGGGATTTAAAGGAGTAAAGTATGCGTAACCTTTTTGTCATTGGAAACGGATTTGATCTTGCACACAATATGAAAACGGGATTTAACCATTTTAGAGACTACTTAAGTACAAACTACTCAATACTTCACAACTATGCGCCATATGTACCAGAAACAATAACAGGCCATCACGGAGAAGAACTGCAAGATACTACAGAGGTCGTTGGCTTAATCGCATATCTTTTAGACGAGGCTGCCGCAGACACGGGAAAAGAAAATGATTGGAGTAAAATTGAAGATCTTCTTGGAAAATTAAATTTGCCAGAATGTTTTGATAATGTTGAACCTCAATATGATAAAGAAGGAGATCGTAACTATTCTTGGGAATACGAAAATGCAGAATCTATATGTGGGAATATGGCATTAGCGATTCCATATATTACTGAACTTTTATCAGAATGGATACATACTATTGAAATTTCGGTATCTCCCATAAAGCGATTTTCAAAAATGATTAATCCTAGAAAAGACTTATTTTTAACATTCAACTATACACAAACATTAGAAAAATTGTATGGGTGTGCCGCGGAAAATGTATGTCATATTCATGGTATAGCTAGTGATGACTCGTGTTTTCAAACAGATAAATTGATTTTGGGCCATTGTGGTCAAATAGACTATCTAAACAATAAAGAAGTTCCTTATGACATGGGAGATGGTTTACAAGCTATCTATGAAAGCCTTAGGAAAAACACTTCGGAACAGATAATGCTTCATGAGGATTTCTTTAAAAAAATTAATTGTGAGGAAATTGATAAGATATATTCATTTGGTTTTGCATTTGCGGATGTTGATCTACCATATATGAGAAAATTATGTAATTCTATCGATACAAAGAACATCACATGGTGGTTGAATACACATAGCGGCATTCAAGAATGCAAGAGACACATGGAAATCTTAAGAAGTTGTGGATTTCAAGGAGCATTTTGTACATACTCTATTGACTGAAATAAAATGATTAAATAAATGTCCCTACTACGGTTTGAAAGGTTTAAATAATGACAAATGACGAATATTTACACCAAATTGCTCCAAAAGTCGAAACACTAACAACATTAAGCATGAAAGCTCTTTCGTTATGTCAGGGCATCATCGGTAGGAGCCTTACAAAGGAAGATTTTTATTTTTCAGCATCAGCAAATCGATGTATCAATCTAATTACCGGTTTTGTTGATATGCTAAAAACACGAAATCTAACCTGCGCTGGCGTACTCTTGCGAATGCAGATGGATAATTGTATGCGAACATACGCAGCGTTTATTGCAGAAGATTGTAATGCTGTTGTTGACTGCATTATACAAGGTGGCAAAATTAGCAACTGTAAAGACAAAAACGGAAGGAAAATGTCAGACGGATATCTGAAAGATGAAATTTCAAAAATAGATCCGGTATTCGCTGATGTATACGACCAAGCCAGTGGATATGTGCATTTATCAGAAAAGGCATTTTATCAAATGGTTGCTTCATGTGGAGATAATGAAATTAATTTTTACGCTGGTCCAAATCTGCTGGAGCGACACAATCCTGTTTTAATAGAAGCAGCCGAAGCATTTATACATTTTGTAAAACTTCACTTTAAGCTGTTGAAAGCAGTGGCCGAAAGTAAAGAACAGCTTGATGCCGTGTTGAAAAAGTAACTGCTTATCGTCGAAAAAACAGGAGAAATTTTGCTGTTGTGTAAAAAACAAAGAGCATGCTGACCTTCCCGCTGCGCTGCCGGGGCTGTCTGGAGAGCCTGGGGCCCCTGGCAATGCGGCAGGCAACAACGACTTCTTCCGTGTAATCGGCGCCCAAGGTTTTGAGCCGGGTGAACCGCTCCTGCGCGTCGTCGCAGACTGCGCCTCGTTCATTTCCGCCTTGCAGCGAAAAGTTTACTCGCTCCGGCGCTTCTTTCCCCGCAATGCCATGCGACTTTGCGGGGCCCCGACATACTTGGCGTAGATAAACTTTCCTGCTTGATCTCATATCCTTCCCGCTACAACCGGGCAAGCAATTCTTCCAGGCTGGAGGACATGGGATCAGTCAGTCGATGGCAGCTTTGTCCTGTAGCCGATATCGTTCTGTGCAATCTGATACTCTTGCCCTTGTCTCGGCCAGGGACGATGACGGACAGGCCGTGTTCTCTACTCAGCTGGTCGCTGGCCCGGCGTATCTCGTGATAGCTACGCTTGTTGGAATGGTAGTGCTCGTGGTCGGTGAAGCTGGCCGCATTAAAAATCAGATTGTTGTGAATATGTCCCTTATCAATATGGGGGTAAGTACAAACTTGTACTTGCCACCCAATATTTCTTTTGCCATCTGTATCCCGATCTCATGGGCTTCCTCTGCAAATTCCCATTGAAACGGTTTTCCTTCCCACATTCAGCTCCTCCGCCCTCCATGTTTCGCGCTGAAAGAGAGCACTGTTTTCAGGGGCAAAACCGCTTAGAGCTTGCATCGCTATATCAAAGAATAAGG
>FR890926.1 GCA_000436875.1 Oscillibacter sp. CAG:155
GTCCGGCAGACGGCGGAAGCTGCGGCCGAAATACACCGTCATGGCCCGGATCAGGGCCTGGGTGTCCCGGATGCTGGCCACCTCGTAGGAGGCGTGCATAGCCAGCTGGGGCAGTCCGATGTCCACCGTGGGAATGGACAGGTGGGCACTGCTGATGTTGCCCAGCGTGGACCCGCCGGGCAGGTCCGGCCGGTTGCTGAAGCGCTGGACAGGGACCCCCGCCAGTTCACACACCCTCTGGAACAGCGCGGCGGAAAGGGCGTCGGTGGTGTAACGCTGGGCGGCACTGTACTTGATGACCACGCCGCCGCCCAGAACCGGCCGCTCTCCGGCGTCGGCGTACTCGGGGTGGGCGGGGTGGACGGCGTGGGCGTTGTCCGCGGAGACCAGGAAGCTGCTGGCCAGAGCTGCGTGAGAGGTTTCGCTTTCCCAGCCCAAGCCGCCGGCCACCCGGGAGAGCACGTCGGTGAGGAAGGTGGAGTCCGCTCCCTGCCGGATGTTGCTGCCGACCTCCTCGTTGTTGAATACACAAAGAACCGGAATGCTCTCCCCCGGCTCCGCCGCCAGGAAACCCCGCAGACAGGCAAAGACACACTGCAGATCATCCAGTCGGGGGGCGGCCACGAACTCCCCCTCCGGCCCCAGCAGCGTGCCGGGGGTCCGGGGGTACAAAAACAGCTCTGTGGAGAGGAGGTCTGCCTCCGGAACACCGGCGCAATCTGCCACCATCGCCCGGAACCGGCCGGGTTCGGCGCCCTGGGCAAAGAGCGGGAAGAGGTCACGGGCCGGGTCCAGCCCGCCTTTTTTGTTGACCTCCCGGTCCATGTGGATGGCCACGCTGGGGATCACCAGCAGATCCCGGTCGATGTTGACAAGGCGGCTGCGGACAGCGTCGCCGTTCCGTACCATCACCCGGCCGGCCACCGACAGCGGCCGATCCAGCCAGGACCGCCAGATGCCGCCGCCGTAAGGCTCCACACTCAGCCGCAGGCAGCTGCCGGGGGAGGCAAGCTCTGCCTCCTGCCGGAGCTTGAGGGTGGGGGAATCGCTGTGGCCCGCTGCCAGCAAAAAGCCCCGGACAGCGCCGGTGGGGATGCGGAAGGCGGCCACGGTGGAGTGGCCCCGCATCACATAATAGGCACCGCCCCGTTCCAGGTGCCAGGGCTCGTATTCCCGCAGGCACCGGTATCCAGCCTGTTCCAGCGCTGCGGCCACATTGGCGGCGGCATGGTAGCAGCTGGGGCTGGCATCCAGAAAGTCCAAAAGTTCACGGGCAAAAGTCTGCTCCATAACGATTACTCCCTTGTGGTGATTTTGAACGTAGTATATCAGATTTTTCCCAAATCAAAAGAATGCAAAAAGAAAGACACGCGGAAAAGCGTGTCTTTCTTTTTGGAGCGGCCGATGGGAGTCGAACCCACCTATGCAGCTTGGGAAGCTGCCGTTCTACCGATGAACTACGGCCGCAAACCTGGAAGTCGAAGACCATTATAGCAGAGCCGTTTGCAAAATGCAACCCGAAAATTGACGGCACGGCATGAATGTCCCCCGCCGCTCATACAGTGGTACCAACGAGGAAAAGGGGGTTCACCATGAAAAAAATCATCGCGCTGCTGGGGGCGGTGCTGGTGCTGGCCACCAGTGCCCGGGCTGTGGAGGTGGCGGCGCCGTCGGCCCTGCTGATGGAAAAGGAGACCGGTACGGTCCTCTTTGCCAAAAATGAGCACACCAAGCTGGAGCCTGCCAGCGTCACCAAAGTCATGACCATTCTTTTGACCATGGAGGCCATCGACTCCGGACAGCTGAGCTACGACACGGTGGTCACCGCCTCCGCCCACGCCTGTTCCATGGGCGGCAGCCAGATCTGGCTGAAGGAAAACGAGCAGATGACTGTCTCCGACATGCTCAAGGCGGTGTGTGTGGTCTCCGCCAACGACTGCGCCGTGGCGCTGGCGGAACAGATCGCCGGCAGTGAGGACGCCTTTGTGGAGCGGATGAACCAGCGGGCCAAGGAGCTGGGGATGAACGACACCACTTTTAAAAATGCCACAGGCCTTCCCGCCCAGGGCCATGTCACCTCCGCCTATGACATCGCCCTGATGAGCCGGGAGCTGATACTGCACCATCCGGACATCCGCCAGTATACCACCATCTGGATGGATTCCCTTCGGAATGGGGCTTCGGAATTGGTGAATACCAACAAGCTCATCCGGTTCTTCGACGGGGCCACCGGACTCAAGACCGGCTCCACGGACTCCGCTCTCTACTGCCTCTCGGGAACGGCGGAGCGGGATGGTATGGAGCTGATCGCCGTCATCATGAAGGACGCCACCTCCGCCCAGCGGTTTGAAGATGCCAAGACGCTGCTCAGCTACGGGTTTTCCACCTACAGTCTGGAACATGTGACGCCTCAGGAGGCACTGCCGCCGGTGACAGTACATCTGGGAACTCAGGCCACGGTGCAGCCGGTGCTGGAGGAGGGCAGCGCGCTGCTGCTGGAAAAGGCCAGGGCGGGGAACCTGGAGCAGTCCGTCTCCCTGATGGAGGCGGTGGAGGCCCCGGTGGCCAGGGGGACACTGCTGGGAACCCTTACCATCACCTCGGGGGAGGAGACGGTGGCGGAGCTGCCGTTGGTAGCGGGAGAGGAGATTCCCCGCATCACCTTCGGACAGATGCTGCTGCGGGTGCTGCAAACGGCATTTTTGGCGGGATGAGAGAAGAAATCGGCCGACTTTCGGCAGGCGAACGACGTTTTTTTCTTGTACGGCGGGAACGGGAATGTTATAATCAAACCGAGTAAACCGAGCGGCGTCCCCGCTGGGGGAATCCAAGCGCGCTCGATACAAAAGAGAGGAGCTTACATATGTTGGATGTGAGACTGTTCCAGATGCAGACCTTCCTGCCTATGCCCTATGAGGACGCCCTGGCGCCCCGGCTGAAGCTGGCGCACGAGAAGCTGCAAAACGGTTCCGGCATCGGCGGCGACTTCACCGGATGGGTCCACCTGCCCCGGGATTATGACAAGGAGGAGTTCGCCCGGATCAAAGCGGCGGCTGCCCGGATTCAAGGCAATTCCAAGGCCCTGGTGGTCATCGGGATTGGCGGGTCCTATCTGGGCGCCCGGGGTGTGATCGAGTGCCTGTGCTCTCCCAACTATAACCTGAAAAAGAAGAATACGCCCAATATCTATTTCGTGGGCAACGGATTGAGCTCCGATTCCATGCAGGAAGTGATGGACCTGCTGGGAGACGATGACTTCACCGTCAACGTCATCTCCAAGTCCGGTACCACCACCGAGCCTGCCGTGGCGTTCCGCTTCTTCCGGAAGCTGCTGGAGGAGAAGTACGGCCGTGAGGGTGCCCGGGAGCGGATCATCGCTACCACCGACAAGAGCAAGGGCGCTCTCAAGTCCCTGGCGGACGCCGAGGGCTGGGAGACCTTCGTGGTGCCCGACGACATCGGCGGCCGGTACAGTGTGTTGACCGCCGTGGGCCTGCTGCCCATCGCCGTGGCTGGTGTGGACATCGACGAGCTGATGGGTGGTGCCGCCGACATGATGAAGGTGTGCGAGCAGCCCGGCTATGACTGCCCCTCCTGGCAGTATGCTGCCATCCGGTATGAGCTCTATCGCGCCGGCCGCTCCATCGAGCTGCTGGGCTGCTACGATCCTGCCTTCCGCTTCATGGCGGAGTGGTGGAAGCAGCTCTTCGGCGAGAGCGAGGGCAAGGACGACAAGGGCCTCTATCCCGCCAGTGTGGAGTTTACCGCGGATCTGCACTCTATGGGCCAGTATATTCAGCAGGGCCGGCGGCTGATGTTTGAGACCATCGTCCGCCTGGGACCCTCCAACTGCCAGCTCACCGTGCCCATGGACGAGGCCAACGGCGATGGGCTGAACTTCCTGGCCGGCAAGACCATGGACTATATCCGGGACCGGGCCATGGAGGGAACGCTCCTGGCCCACACCGAGGGCGGTGTTCCCAACGTCATCGTGGAGACCGACGGCAAGAGCGCCCGGGATCTGGGTCAGCTGATCTACTTCTTTGAGTACGGCTGCGGTCTGTCCGGCTACCTGATCGACGTCAACCCCTTCGATCAGCCCGGTGTGGAGGCGTATAAGCAGAACATGTTCGCCCTCCTGGGCAAGCCCGGCTACGAGGACCGGAAAGCCGAGCTGGAGGCCAAACTGCAGAAGTAAGGACAAAAGCGGCGCTTTGAGCGCCGCTTTTTCCACAGCAGGCGGACAAAAAAGTTTATGTCAATTATCAACAAACTTTGAATTTGCTTTTTTGCATTGTTTTTTACGGCGTCTTATGCTATGCTTAATACAGCATCAACCCACGCATCCCATCCCACGATTTTAAGAAACAGGAGTGATAATTATGGTCAGACTGATTATGGGCGTAAAGGGTTCCGGTAAGACCAAGCAGCTCATCGAACTGATCAACAATGCGGCCAAAGATGAACCCGGCAACGTGGTGTGCATCGAAGCCAACCGCAATATGACGTATGACATCCACTACCACATTCGTCTGATCGACGCCGATGAGTACAAGCTGAACAGCTATGAGATGTTCCGCGGTTTCATCAGCGGTCTGTATGCCGGCAACTACGATATTTCCCACGTTTTCATTGACAACCTGTGCAAGACCGTGGGTCGGGAAGTGGACAAGGATACAGAGCTCTTTTTGAATTGGCTGGACGCGTTCGGCGAGAAGAACAACATCAAGTTCACCGTCACCATCAGCGCGGACCTGAGCCTGGCCACCGACGGCATGAAGAGATATCTGTAAGATATGTATGAAAAAGAGGAAGGGAGTTTCCCTTCCTCTTTTTTTGTGCAGCCCTGCCGCTGCACTTACGCCACCGGCAGAGAGCCCAGATCGCTGTAGCAGAGCTGGCCGACGCTGAAGAGCTTTGCCAGCTGCGTCCGCTTTGCAAGGGACGTCTCGTCCAGGAACCACACCACCCGGGCGTCTTTCTCACTGGAAGTGAGGTAGGCGCAGGCATAGCGGCTGGAATAATAGCGGACGGTGCCCCGCTCCTCCAGCAGGTCCTGGAGCTCCCTGGTGGTCAGGGTCCCGCTCCGGTCACCTTTGCTGTCCCAGGCAGCGGCGGAAGTGGTCACAAGCAGGCTCAGATGGCCGGCGGGAACGGTGCCCTTCAGCTCAGCCAGGGCATAATAGACTTCTTCCAGCGGGTCCAGAGGCGCGATGGGGAATCCGTCGGACTCCTTTTCATAGGGGGCGATCCGCAGCACCAGACGGTCCGCGGCGGCACCCAGAGCGGCATAGTCATATCCGCCGTAGGAGGTACCCTGCCAGACGGGGGCCTCTGCCATCACGTAGAGGAGCCGGTCCCCCAGGGCCTCCCGCAGAGAGCGGACAAGAGCCGTGAAGTCGGATTTGTTGGTGTCCTTGAGCGCCGGAAGATCCAAAAACAGTCCGTCGTATCCGCCGGCGGTCACCGCATCCTCCAGAATGGCGGCGGTTGATGCGGCAGGATCTTTGAGCGTGGAAGCGCTGCCGGTGACGTACAGCAGCGCCTTGGCGCCGGCACTCTGGATGGCCTCCGTTTGGGCAGATGCGTCCTTTTCCTGCATGGAAACCGACAGCTGCACATGGCCGGGATAGGTCAGCTTCCCGGCGACCACCGCCACCGCGCCGCAGCCGCTGAAGTCGGCGGTATCCTTGGCGGAGGCGATGATGCCGGTCTGCTCCGGATCGGCGGCATGGAGCTTGTCATAAAGCCGCATCAAAATCACGGCGGCCTGTTCCCGGGTGGCAGCCTGATTGGGAGAAAAGGTGGTGGCGGAGGTTCCGCTGACCAGTCCCAGAGCGTAGGCCATGGAGAGGTAGCCGCTGTTGGTGCGCACATCCCGGAAGGGCATGGGCAGGTCCTGGGCAAGTCCGGCGATGGTGCCGTAGCCCATGGCCCGCAGCAGCATCACAGCCAGCTCCTCCCGGGTGATGGGGTCTGCGGGGCGGAAAGAGGACGTCTGGGAAGTGATGGCGCCGTTGGCGTAGGCGGTCTCCACGGCGCTGTAATACCAGGCGTTCGGGTCCTGATTATCCGTGTAGCTGCCCTGGCCGGGGGTCACGGTTTCCCAGCCGAAAAAACGGCATAGCACCACGGCGAAGGCTGCCCGGGTCATGGGGTGCCCCAGGCCGAACCGGGTAGAGGTCTCCCCCTGGAACAGTCCGAGGTCCACCGCACGGGAGATCTGAGCAGACGCCCAGTGATTGGCGGGTACGTCGGTAAAGCGTCCGGCTGCCGCGGCGGAGGGCAGCAGCAGACAGCTCAGCAGCGCGGCCAG
>FR890927.1:0-7261 GCA_000436875.1 Oscillibacter sp. CAG:155
CCAATCTTCGGATTGGCCGCCTCCCCTGGATTTCAGAGCAGAACGTGGACGATGCAGGATGCACATGCGGATAGGAGCAGCAAATGGGCCGGGTAAAAAGCGTAGAAGAAATACTTTATCTGACGCCCCCGTCGGCCGTTATAAGCGGCGATCCAAACCAGCGCGGATGCGGCCGCCAGAAAATAGGGGTCGATGAAGCCGACCGGCGAGAAATCCAGCCCGCACAGATACATGGTCAGTACGGCTGCAGGGAACTTTAGCCCAGGCCGGCTGCGGAACCGGTCAAACAGCACGATCAAAAGGATGCCGTAGTATCCGCCGTCCAACCTGAGCATGAAAGCGAGAACGGCTCCGGCCAGTGTGATGGCAGCCTGTAAAACGGGGGACGTTCCGCCTTTTTGAAGCACCATCAAAACAAGCAATCCCAGGGAGAGTTCAAACAGCACGTTCTGCGCTCCCGCGTCCAGGAGAGTGCCGGCAAATGCCAGGTCGTAGAGCGGTTCGGACAGCACGGCGAAGACCATGAGGTTCCGCAGATAAATTCCGGGCCGGCGGGTGTGTACAAAGCCCTCTGTCAGGAGAAAGCAGAAGATGGGAAATGCGATCCGGCCAACGATGTGACAGACCTCAATCAGCGATAACAGGGCAGAAAATTCTGCGTCGGTAAAGAGGGAGCGGGAAGCGTTCAGGGCGATCCCGTTTTTCAGCACGATTTGCCCGATATGGTCTGTGAGCATGGAGCAAACCGCCAGTATTTTCAGGCCGCTGCCTGAAATTCCCGTCCAAAAAGGTTTCATAACTGTCTGTCTGCGGATGCAGGTTTAATTGCGGACCTCGATTTGGTATTCCAGTGTTACGATGTCCTGTGTATACGCATCGGCAGTGATCTGAATGACATAGGAGCCCTTGTCAAAATAGAGTGTCTGTGCGTCTTCCAAAGACTGGCCGTCCAGCTGATAAAAAACACGGCCGTCGGTATCGGTCATGACAACATGGAGCGTTCCGTCATCTGTGGAGGCGTCCACCTCGATGTGAAGATCTCCGCTCTCCGGAAGAGTAAAGTACCCGGTCCCGGCATCAATGAGCGGCTGGCCCAGGTTCTCCGTCTGGTAGGTTTCTTCCTTTTGCATGGTGAATGCGACGGGGTGGGGGGACACCGCCCGAAACCATATCCCTCCGAGAAATCCTCCCACCAGAAAGACAAGAAGCAAAGCGGAAAAGATCAGCCGGCGGTGCTTTGCGGCTTTATCATCAGGGCTTGGGAGTGCGGGGAAGTCGTGTCCCAGCAACGCGTCCACGGAGATGCCGAAGTGGTCGCTGATGCGGATCAGGGTCTCCAGATCCGGACAGCTCTTTCCGGTTTCCCAGTTGGAGACCGTTTGTCTGGAAACATAGAGCAGATTTGCAAACTCGTCCTGACTCAGGTGTTCCCGTTTTCGCAAGTGTTGGATTTGATCGCCTATGTTCAATTCAAATCGATCCTCCTTTCAGAAATATGATCCGGTTTGGAGCGGAAAATGTCTATCAAACCTGTTTGACATTGCAGCTGATTCCGCTTGACATGTTGATAAAAGACGCTTACATTTGCCATTTTTCTGCTTTTTTGCGATAAAATTAGTGAGAAGAAAAAACGGCCTCGAAGCACGGCCGTGCAATTCAGAGACGCCGGCTTTGATGCCGCTGGACAGGACATCAGAGCAAGATTTGCTGCACGCATTTCGGCAGATACGCTGCCCGGAAAGGCGGGCATGACGGCGGGGGTCCTCTTTGCGCAAACTTGCGGTGGTGTCTGCGTCAAGAAGACACGCTACCACAGTTTGAGGAAAAAGAAAAGCATGGGGCACTAAGAATTATCAAAAACACCAATATCTGCGAGAATGAAATGGATTATTTTGTGCGAAACGACTTCTTGACGAAAAACAAAATCATGTGCTATTATCAAAATCACAAAAACGCGATGACGCAGAGTAGTAAGCAAGGACGCGCTTTCAGAGAAGTGCCGGGTGGTGCGAGGCACAAAGTCGACGGAATTGCCGAACTGGCTGTATCAGCGGCTGGACCGAAGGTGAGTAGGTGCAGACGGGTGCTCCCGTTACAGTGCAGGGATATGATGGTATCCCATAGAGGGTGTTCCCATAGAGGGAACAAAGAAGAGTGGTACCGCGGAAGGTTTTTCATCCTTTCGTCTCTTCTGCCAATCGGCAGGAGCGACGAAAGGATTTTTTGTTTTCCTGCCAAACCATCCAATATTTCTGTTTGCAGGAGGAAGAAATCATGAAAAAGCGCAGTATCCCCAAAACCCCGTTCTTCGCGGCCTTCTCCGTAGGCGCGGTCTTGTTTTCCGCCCATGCCGGCGGCGGCTTTGCCACGGGTAACCAGGCCAATACCTATTACGTCGGTCTCGGCTGGGCCGGCGTGGTGTCCGCCATCGTGGCCATGCTGCTTTTGACGCTGACTATGCGCCAGGCGATGGTGATGTACAACTCCAGGGGCCTGACCAGCTATAAGCAGCTCTTTGAGACCCTCTATCATCCCTTTGACAAGATCGAGTGGCTCTTTGAAGTCTTTTTCTACATCATGGTGCTGATGGCCGTGGCAGCCGCAATCTCCGGCGCTGCGTCCGCGCTCCAGGGGTACTTCGGCATGAACTACTACCTGGGTGTTGTGGCCGTGGGCGTACTGGTGCTGATGCTGACCATCTTCGGCGCCGGTATCGTCCGGGCGGCCTCTACCTACATGGGCATCGCCATCTTGATCACCGCTATTTCCATCTATGCCATCGGCATCTTCAAAAGCGGCAGCAGCATCAGCTCCGTCCTGGCTGCTGACTTCCAGACCACCGGCTTCGGCAATATCCCCAAGGCCGTGCTCAATGCCTTCACTTATGCCGGATTCCAGTGTGTGACGCTGCCCACCATGGTTGCCTGCGGCACCACCATGAAAAACCGCGAGGGCTGTGCCAAGGCCATGTGGATTTCCTTTGTAATGAATACGGTGGCACTGGTACTGTCCGTGTTCATGCTCTTGTCCTGGCAGAGCGTTTACACCGCCGTGGAAGGCGGCACCACCATCCCCACCCTCACTGTCTGCAACGCCATGGGCATCCATGCGCTGACCGTGATCTACGGCGTGTGCCTGCTCCTGTGCCTGATCTCCACCGGCGTGACCACCATCTTCGGCTTCGTGGCCAGATTTGAAAAGCTCTCCATGTTCAGCCGCATCCAGTCCGCTCCCATCCGCAGTGCCATCGTCTCTGCTTTCATCATCATCCTCTCCATGACCATCTCCATGGCGGGCCTGAGCAACATCATCAAGTACGGCTACGGCTACTGCGGCTACCTCGGCATCGCCGTGGTGGTGATTCCCTTCCTGACGGTGGGCGTCTATAAGAACCGCAAGTACCTCAAGAACCACGCCTTTGCCAACGCCGCTGAGACGGAGGAGGAGCCAGCCTCCCGTGCCCGGACCATCCGTCCCGTGGCTGCCGCCCAGGGCGACTGATTGTGAACAAGACCGCCGCCGGCGGGGAAGGGTTTTCCGCCGGCGCGGTGAAATGATCTTAGTGAAACAACGCAGAAAAAGAAGGAGTCTTGAACATGCAAAAGTCCCTATTTCCCGGATATACCGTCGGGCCGGATGCCTATGAGGATATCGTGAACGTATGCCCGGCCTACGGCAAAAAGGTAGTCATCATCGGCGGCAAGCGGGCGCTGGCCGCCGCCAAGGATAAGATTTTGAAGGCGATCGAGGGTTCCACCCTGGAAGTCATCGGCGTTTTCTGGTATGGTGGCGAGGCCTCTGTGGAGAATATGGATATGCTGCGGCCCCAGGTGGCGGACGCGGATATGCTCTTTGCAGTAGGCGGCGGTAAGGCCATCGACACCTGCAAGGTGCTGGCCCACAGCACCAACCGTCCCTTCTTTACCTTCCCCACCATCGCCTCCACCTGTGCCTCCTGCACCAGTCTCGGCATCGTCTACCATCCGGACGGCAGCCTGCGGGAGTACTCCTTCTCCAAGATCCCGCCCAATCATATCTTCATTGACACGGAAATCATCGCAAACGCCCCGGTGCGCTACCTCTGGGCCGGTATGGGTGACACCATGGCCAAGCACTACGAGTGCACCATCTCCTCCCGCAACGACACCCCCGCCCACTCCGACGCCATGGGCATCGCCCTGAGCTCCATGTGCGCCGCGCCCATCCTCCGCTGGGGCAAGCAGGCCATGGCGGACTGCGAGGCCCACCGGGTGACGGAGGAGCTGACAGAGATCATTCTGGCCATCATCGTCTCCACGGGCTTTGTGTCCAACTTCGTTCAGGTGGACTATACCACCGGCATGGCCCACGCCATGTACAACGGCTTTACGATCCTGCCCTCCACAGAGGCCAATCACCATCTCCACGGCGAAGTGGTCTCCTACGGTATTTTGGTGATGCTGACGGTGGATAAGCAGTATGAAGAGCGGGACCGGGTCATGGCGTTCAACAAGTCCATTGGCCTGCCCACGAAACTCGCTGACATCCATGCCCGTCCGGAGGACCTTCCCGCCGTCACGGAGAAGGCGCTGGCGGGAATCGACGTCCGGGTCTATCCCTATCCCGTCACGCAGCAGATGCTCATCGACGGTGTCATGGAGTTGGAGTCCATCCAGAAGTAAAATGAAAAAATCTGCGTTTTGCACAGGAAAAACCTGGGATTGTCCAAAATGTTTCGGCTAAATCGTCGGATTGACGAACGCGAAAAACTTTGGTACATTAAAACGCAAGAAAGGCGATGACGAAGAACGCCGACAGAACAGGGTGTACAGAGAACCTGCGGATGCTGAGAGCAGGGAACCGGAAGCTGTCCAGGGCGATCCCTTCTGAGCCGGCGGTCGAACGCGAAAGCAAGTAGAACCGCACGTGCAGGCTACGTAAGTGCCTTAGGGCTTGTTGGAGCCTAAAGGGGTACGGCTTGACCGCCGTGCAATTTGAGTGGTACCGCGGAGATGATTTCAGCAGCTTCGTCTCAAAGCAAAACTTTGGGACGAAGCTGCTTTTGTTTTGTCCCGCAAAAAACAAGGAGGAAGCATCATGTTCACCAATTACACCAACTGCCTGCCCGCCTGGAGTGTGGGCCCCGACTGCTACGAGAAAGTCTACGGTGTGGTTTCCAAGTTCGGCAAATCCGCGGCGGTGATCGGCGGCAAGACCGCGCTTTCCAAGGCCTACGGCCCCCTGCAGGAAGCGCTGGCCGGTACCGGGTTCAAGCTCAGTGAGCCGGTCTGGTACGGCGGCAACTCCACGTATGAAAACGTCGCCATGCTGGAAAGTCAGCCTGCGGTACAGGAGGCGGACGTGATCTTCGCCGTGGGCGGCGGCCGGGCCGTGGACACCTGCAAGGCAGTGGCCGAGCATCTGGATAAGCCCCTTTTCACGTTCCCCACCATCGCCTCCAACTGCGCGGCCTGCACTGCCATCGGCGTGTTCTATAACGCGGACGACACCTTCAAGGATTACTTCTATCCCTCCCGCTGCCCGGAGCACACCTTCCTGAACACCAAGATCATTGCTGAGGCGCCGGAGAGCCTGCTGTGGGCCGGCATCGGTGACGCCCTCTCCAAAGAGTGCGAGGTGGAGCTGGCCTCCCGCGGGGAAAAGCTGAACCACACCACGCTGCTGGGCACTCAGCTGGCCCACACCTGCACGGACCCTCTGGTCCAGTACGGCAAGGCCGCCATGGAGCAGTGCCGGGCCAATACCCCCGGCTATGAGCTGGAGCAGGTGGCCCTGTGCATCGTGATCTCCACCGGCATCGTCTCCAACCTGACGGTGGACCCCGGCCAGGCCTACTACTACAACAGCTCTCTCGCCCACTGCGTTTATTACGGTGCTACCCTGGTGCCCGCCTCCGGCGGCCATCACCTCCACGGCGAGATCGTCTCCTTCGGCGTGCTGACGCTGCTGACCTACGATGGTCAGATGGAACAGCGGGACCGGATCATGCGCTTCAACCGCTCCATCGGCCTGCCGGTGACCCTGGCGGAGATCGAGCTGACGGAGGCGGATCTCCAGACCATCGCGGACAAGGCCGCCACGGTGCTGGAGTGGACAAAGGCGCCCTATCCCGTCACGAAGGAGGCCTTCATGCAGGCCATGCGGGATACCGACGCCGCCGGCCGGGCATTGTTGGCCGCCGAGAAGTAATCCTGCGGAGAAAAGAGAGGAGAGACATCCATGAAAACTGTCAACCGTTTTGCAGATGTGCTGAATAAAAACCTGGCCCTCCTGTCTGTGCTGTGTGCACTCTTTGCGCTGATGGTGCCGTCCTTTTGGACGAATCTGGCGGGCAGCGTGAATCTGGATCTGAGTTGGGTCCCATTCATGGGACGGTATTTTTCCTCCCTGGGCTTTGTGAATCTGCTGCTGGGCGTCATCATGTTCGGCATGGGCATGACGCTCCGGGCCGAGGACTTTGCCCTGATCCTCCGCCGTCCCCGGGACGTGCTGGTGGGTATCTGCAGCCAGTACGTGTGCATGGCCGGCTTTGGCTGGCTGGTGGCCAAGCTCCTGAGCCTCACCGGCGTGGGCGGCCCTGAGACCTGCGCCCAGATCGCGGTGGGATTGGTGCTGCTGGGCTGCGTCCCCGGCGGAACGGCCTCCAACGTGATGACCTTCCTGGCTCACGGCGATGTGCCGCTGTCCATCACCATCACCATGTGCACCACGCTGCTGGCCCCCGTGCTGACGCCCTCGCTGACGCTGGCTCTGGCCGGTCAGTGGATCGAGGTGAACTTCTGGAACATGTTCTTCTCCATCGTGGTGGTGGTCCTGCTGCCGATCCTGCTGGGCCTGGGCGTCCATGCAGTGGTGGGCGAAAAGCTGGAGAAGATCAAGAAGGTACTGGTTCTGATCTCCACTGTGTGCATCCTGCTTGTGCTGGGCATGTGCGTGGGCCCCAACCAGTCCAGCTTCACCCAGAACGGTCTGACGGTGGTGGTCGTTACGATGCTGGCTGTGCTGCTGCACCATG
Source organism: Oscillibacter sp. CAG:155 (assembly GCA_000436875.1). Classification (GTDB taxonomy): domain Bacteria; phylum Bacillota; class Clostridia; order Oscillospirales; family Oscillospiraceae; genus Oscillibacter. The sequence continues at coordinate 7,016 of FR890927.1, forward strand.
TGCTGGGCCTGGTGGCTGGCTATGCCATCGCCCGTGTGTTCCACTTCAATGAGGCCAAGACCCGGGCCCTGTCCCTGGAAGTGGGCCTGCAGAACAGCGGCCTGAGCTGCACGCTGGCCACGTCTGCCTTCCCCGGTACCATGGCGGTGCTGCCCTGTGTGCTGGCTACGGTGGTCCACCAGGTGGTGGGCCCGGTGGTGGCGAACCTGTTCGCCTCCCGGGACAGCAAGCCTGCCAAGGCACCGG
>FR890927.1:7324-23813 GCA_000436875.1 Oscillibacter sp. CAG:155
TACATTATATAAATAAAGAACAGGAGCCGTCGGCGCAGATCTGCGCCGGCGGCTCTTTGTACTGTGTCTGCCGGACATTTTCCGGCGGACAACTTCTTCAGACGGCATCGCCCCGGCTGTGCGCAGGAAACGAAAACCCCCGGACAGGATTTTCCTGTCCGGGGATGATGCCATTGGAAGTGCTGCGCAGAGAGGAGCTTCTCAGCTGCGGTTGGCGGAGTTGGTGGTATCCTTGAGCAGCACGTCGTGGGCGCCGCCCTCCACGATGGAGACGGAGGACACCAGCGTCAGCTTGGCCTTCTCCCGCAGTTCGGGGATGGTCAGCGCGCCGCAGTTGCACATGGTGGAGCGGACCTTGGCCAGGGTGGTGGCCATGCCGTCGGAGAGCTTGCCGGCGTAGGGGACATAGGAGTCCACACCTTCCTCGAAGGAGAGCTTCGCGGCGCCGCCCAGGTCGTAGCGCTGCCAGTTCCGGGCACGGGCGCTGCCCTCGCCCCAGTACTCCTTCATATAGCTGCCGCCGATGAGAACCTTGCTGGTGGGAGACTCGTCGAACCGAGAGAAGTACCGGCCCAGCATGCAGAAATCCGCGCCCATGGCCAGGGCCAGAGTGATGTGGTAGTCCTGCACGATGCCGCCGTCGGCGCAGATGGGGACGTAGATGCCGGTCTCCTCAAAGTACTTGTCCCGCTCCGCAGCCACGTCGATGACCGCAGTGGCCTGACCGCGGCCGATGCCCTTGGTCTCCCGGGTGATGCAGATGGAGCCGCCGCCGATGCCGATCTTCACGAAGTCGGCGCCGCAGTCCGCCAGGAAGCGGAAGCCCTCGCCGTCCACCACGTTGCCGGCGCCCACCTTCACGGTGTCGCCGTAGCGGCTGCGGATCCAGTCCAGAGTGCGCTTCTGCCACTCGGAATAGCCCTCGGAGGAGTCGATCACCAGCACATCCACGCCGGCCTCTACCAGAGCGGGCACCCGCTCCTCATAGTCCCGGGTGTTGATGCCGGCGCCAACCACATAGCGCTTCTGGGCGTCCAGCAGTTCCAGGGGGTTGCCCTTGTGGGAGTCATAGTCCTTGCGGAACACGAAGGCCACCAGGTGGCCGTCGGCAGAGACGATGGGCAGCGCGTTGAGCTTGTGGTCCCAAATGATGTCGTTGGCGCTTTTCAGGCTGGTGCCCTCAGGGGCGGAGATGATCTTCTCCACCGGCGTCATGAAAGTCTCCACCCGGGTGGTGGGGTCCATGCGGCTGACCCGGTAATCCCGGCTGGTCACAAGGCCCAGCAGCTTGCCGGTGCCGGTGCCGTCGTCGGTGACGGCCATGGTGGAGTGACCGGTACGCTCCTTCAGTGCCAGCACGTCCGCCAGGGTATCGCCCACCCGCAGGTTGGAATCGCTGGTGACGAAGCCGGCCTTGTAATTTTTCACCTTGCGCACCATCTCTGCCTGCTGCTCGATGGGCTGGGAGACATAGATGAAGGCAATGCCGCCCTCACGGGCCAGGGCGATGCCCATGTTCTCACCGGAGACGGACTGCATGACGGCGGAGACCATGGGGACGTTCATGGTCAGGGGGCAGGTCTCGCCCTTGCGGTAGCGGACCACCGGCGTCTGCAAAGAGACGTTGGCGGGGATGCACTCGGAGGAGGAGTAGCCGGGGACCAGCAGATATTCACTGAAGGTGCGGGAAGGTTCCTTGAAAAAATATGCCATGGTGTGACCTCTTTTCTTAGATTTTCAAAGCGGGGAAGGGACAGCGGACCTCACAGGTCCAGCTGCAGGAACAAAGTGGTATCCAGGGGGGAGTTGTTGTAGCGGGGAGCGTCGGTAAAGCCCAGGCTCCGGTAGAGACGAATGGCGCTTTCCAGAAAGGGCAGCGTGTCCAGCAGAATCCGTCGGTAGCCGATGGCCCGGGCATCCCGGATGATCTGCTCCGTCAGCAGCCGGGCAAGGCCCCGGCGCCGAAAGGCGGGACGCACATAGAGCCGCTTGAGCTCACAGCGCTTGGCATCCAGTTTGCGCAGGGCGATGCAGCCTGCCGGTGCGCCGTCCTGAAGGGCCAGATACAGCCGTCCGTCCGGCAGGCCGTATTTGCCCTCCAGGTGCCGGAGCTCCTCATCGTAATCCTGAAGCTCCAGGTAGGCCGCAAAAGCCGGGTCCTGGGTAACCAGCATTCGGGTATATTCGGAAAACAGCGCGCCGATCTCTGCGGGGCGGTCATATGCCAGCAGCAGTTTGGTCTCCATACCGGTCTCCTTTGGAAAGATTTCCGCTATGATACCACATCCGGCGGGATTTGTCACCGGTTAAATGGAGAAATATGCCCGGGCGGAGGTGAAGAGATGCAGATCGTAATTGCCGGGGACGTTCCGGTACAGGGCGGAGCCTACCCGCTCGGAGTGGCCCATCTTGCCCAGCACCCGTCCGTCGGGAGAGGTGATGCCCTCCACGGCCCAGATGGAGCCGTTGGGGTTGAACTGCACGTCCATGGTGGGGGCGCCGTCCAGATCCACATACTGGGTAGCGATCTGGCCGTTTTCTGCCAGTTTGCCCAGCAGCTCCTCGGAGCAGAGGAAGCGGCCCTCGCCGTGGGAGATGGGAACGCTCACCACATCGCCCACCTGGACGCCGGAGAGCCACGGGGAGCGGTTGGACACCACGCGGGTGCGGACGATCTTGGACTGATGGCGGCCGATGACGTTGAAGCTGAGGGTGGGGGAGTTCTTGTCGGGGTCCCGGATCTCGCCGTAAGGCACGAGGCCCAGCTTGATGAGGGCCTGGAAACCGTTGCAGATACCGAGGCACAGGCCGTCCCGGTTCTTCAGCAGCTCCATGGTGGCGTCGGCCACGGCGGGATTGCGGAAGAAGGCAGTGATGAACTTGCCGGAGCCGTCCGGCTCGTCGCCGCCGGAGAAGCCGCCGGGGATGAAGATGATCTGGCTCTCCTGAGCCGCCTTGGCAAACCGGGTGGCGGAGTCCGCCACGCCGACGGCGGTCTGGTTGTTCACCACCAGGATCTCTGGGGTCAGACCGGCCCGCAGCACGGCACGGGCGCTGTCATACTCGCAGTTGGTGCCGGGGAACACGGGGATCAGCACCTTGGGCTCGGCGACACCCACCTTGGGGGCCGCCCGGAAGAAGGCAGGGGCCTCCAGCGTGGGAACCGTCTCAGGGACGGATGGGGTGCGGTTGGGATAGACGTCTTCCAGAACGCTCTCATTGAGGGAGAGCAGCTCGTCAATGGAGGCGCTGTCCCCGGGCAGGGAGATCACGGCCTCCTCTGTGGTGGTGCCCAAAACCTCCGCGCCGGCGGGGGCCTCCGTCAGTTCCGCCACGATGGCGCCGGGACGGAGGGCGGCCCAGTCCAGATCCTTCCGGTCGGAGGCAAAGCCGATGCGGTTGCCGAAGGACATGTTCATGACCGCCTCATGCAGCCCGTTTTCCACAGCCCAGGCCGCCCGGACCTTGCCGGCGGCGCACAGGGCGTGGAAGGCATCCCAGGCCTTCTTGAGACCGTCGGCGGTTCCGTCTCCGGCGAAGAGGCACACAGGATCGCCCGCGGCCTTGAACTCCGGGGAGAGAACGTCACCTGCCTTGGCAGGGGCAATGGCGAAGGAGATCAGGGTGGGGGGGACGTCCATATCCAGGAAGGAGCCGGACATGGAGTCCTTGCCGCCGATGGCGGCGATCTGGAGATCCAGCTGGGCGCTCAGGGCACCCAGCAGTGCAGAGAAGGGCTTGCCCCAGCGGCTGGGGTCCTCCCGCAGCTTTTCAAAGTACTCCTGGAATGTGAGATAGGCCAGGTGATAGTCACAGCCGGCGGCGGTGAGTTTCGCCACCGAGGTGATCACAGATTCGTAGGCGCCCTGGAAGGGATCGGCGCTCATCCGGGCCGGGTCAAAGCCCCAGGCCATCACGGAGCAGTCCTCCGTCTCCTGACCGGGCAGCACCGGCAGCAGCGCGGCCATGGCCTGAGCCGGGGTTCGCTGAGTCTTGCCGCCGAAGGGCATCAGTACGCTGCCGGCGCCGATGGTGGAGTCGAACCGCTCTCCAAGGCCCCGCCGGGAGGCGCATTTCAGGCTGGAGGCCATCTCCCGCAAGGAGGCAGGCACCGTCTCCGGCTGGGCCGGGGCGGCGGGGGCGTCCACCCGGACAGTGGTGTGCTTGGCGGCGCCGTTGGTGTCCAGAAAGGCACGGCTCAGGTCTACGATAGTGTGGCCCTGCCAGTGCATGACCATCCGGGGGCTCTCCGTGACCACGGCCACGGGATAGGCCTCCAGGTTCTCCCGCCCGGCGGCGGCGATGAAATCGTCCGCGTCCTCGGGGGCCACCACCACGGCCATCCGCTCCTGGGACTCGGAGATGGCGAGCTCCGTGCCGTCCAGGCCCTCGTATTTCTTGCGCACCGCATCCAGATTGATGTCCAGACCGTCCGCCAGCTCGCCGATGGCCACGCTGACGCCGCCGGCGCCGAAGTCGTTGCAGCGCTTGATGCGCTTGGTGACGGAGCCATCCCGGAACAGCCGCTGGATCTTCCGCTCCTCGGGGGCGTTTCCCTTCTGGACCTCGGAGGCCATGGTGGTCAGGGACTTGCGGTTATGACTCTTGGAGGAACCGGTGGCGCCGCCGATGCCGTCCCGGCCGGTGCGGCCGCCCAGCAAAATCACCACATCACCGGGGGCGGGACGCTCCCGGACCACGTTCTCCGCTGGGGCAGCGCCCACCACAGCGCCCACTTCCAGGTGCTTTGCAACATAGCCCGGGTCGTAGACCTCGCTGACAAGGCCGGTGGCAAGTCCGATCTGGTTTCCGTAGCTGGAGTAACCGGCAGCGGCGGTCTGGGCCAGCTTGCGCTGGGGGAGCTTGCCGGGCAGGGTCTTGGACACCGGGGTGCGGGGATCACCGCAGCCGGTGACCCGCATGGCCTGGTACACATAGGCCCGGCCGGACAGGGGGTCCCGGATGCAGCCGCCGATGCAGGTGGCGGCGCCGCCGAAGGGCTCGATCTCCGTGGGGTGATTGTGGGTCTCGTTCTTGAACATCAACAGCCAGTCCTGAGGCTCTCCGTCCACCGTGGCGGTGACGTGGATGGAGCAGGCGTTGATCTCCTCGCTCTGGTCCAGATTCTGGAGGAGGCCACGTTTCTTCAGCACCTTGGCGCCGATGGTGGCCATGTCCATCAGAGTCTGGGGGCGGACAGCGGCCTTCTCCGCTCCGTAGACCTCTTCACGGGCGGCAAGGTAGCGGTCATAGGCGGCCTTGGCATCCTCGTCCAGGATCTCCACAGCGTCGATGTGGGTGGAGAAAGTAGTGTGGCGGCAGTGATCGGACCAATAGGTATCCACCACACGGACCTCCGTGATGGTGGGGTCCCGGTGCTCGTCATCCCGGAAGTGGGCCTGAAGGAATTTCAGGTCGTCCAGGTCCATGGCAAGGCCCAGCTTGTCCAGCAGCTGGGAAAGGCCCGCCTCATCCAGGGCGGTGAAGCCGGTGATGGTCTCCACGGTGGTGGGAACCTCTACCTCCATCTGGAGGGTGTCCACTTCCTCCAGACCGGCCTCCCGGGCCTCCACGGGGTTGATGACGTAGTGCTTGATCTTCTCCACGTCGGCGGGGGTCAGCTCACCGGAGAGCAGATATACCTTGGCGGTGCGGACCGTGGGCCGCTCTCCTTGGGTCAGCAGCTGGATGCAGGCTCTGGCGGAGTCCGCCCGCTGGTCGAACTGGCCCGGCAGGTATTCCACGGCAAAGGCAATGTCGTCCTCATTGGGAAGGGCGGCGGTGGCGTCGTCCACCTGAGGCTCGGAGAACACCGTCTGCACGGCCCGGCGGAAGGTCTCTTCGTCCAGACCCTCCACGTCATAGCGGTTGAGGACCCGCAGCCCTGTCAGGGCGGTGATCCCCAGAAAGCTCTTGAGCTCATTGAGCAGCCCGGCGGCCTCCTGCCGCAGGGCGGGCTTTTTCTCTACATAAATGCGGCGTACCATCGTCTCATCCTTTCAAAGCGCGCAGCGCCCGCTGTCCGATATCATGGCGCAGGTATTTTCCTTCAAATTCCACGGTCTCCGCGGCGGCATAGGCGTCGCGCAGGGCTTCCTCCAGCGTGGGGGCGGAGGCGGTGATGCCCAGGACCCGGCCGCCGCTGGTGACCAGCTGGCCGTCGGGGGTCAGTGCGTCTCCCGCGTGGTAGCAGGTGACGTTGGCGGGGAAGGCCGCAGGCAGCGTGATGGGCTTTCCCTTTTCATAGTGGGTGGGATAGCCGCCGGAGGCCAGGATCACGCAGGCGGCGGCGCCGTCGGACCATTCCACGGAGAGGTCGGAGAGCGTCTCATTTTCCACGGCCTGCATGATGGCCAAAAGATCCGTCTTCAAAAGCGGCAGTACCACCTGGGTCTCCGGGTCGCCGAAGCGGCAGTTGTACTCGATGACCTTGGGGCCGTCCGGCGTGAGCATCAGCCCGAAGTAGAGGCAGCCCTTGAAGGGGCAGCCCTCCGCCCGCATGGCTGCCAGAGTGGGCAGGAAAATGGTGTCCATGCAGACCCGGGCGATCTCGGGGGTGTAGCAGGGGTTGGGGGCCACAGTGCCCATGCCGCCGGTGTTGAGCCCGGTGTCCCCGTCGCCGGAGCGCTTGTGGTCCATGGAGGAGACCATGGGCGCTATGGCGGTACCGTCGGTGAAGGCCAGCACGCTGACCTCGGGGCCGGTGAGGAACTCCTCCACCACGATTTGATTGCCGGAGGCGCCGAAGACCTTGTCCTCCATGATGGATTTGACCGCCGTCTCCGCCTCGGCGAGAGACTGGGGGATCAGAACGCCCTTGCCCAGCGCCAGACCGTCGGCCTTGATGACGATGGGGAAGGAGGCGGTGCGCAGGTAGTCCAGCGCCTTTTCCGGCGCGTCAAACACCTCATAGCGGGCGGTGGGGATGTGGTATTTTTGCATCAGGTTCTTGGAAAAGACCTTGCTGGCCTCGATGCGGGCGGCTTTGGCGTCCGGTCCGAAGCAGGGAATGCCCGCCTCATGGAGCCGGTCCACGCAGCCCAGGGCCAGAGGATCGTCCGGCGCCACCACGGCGAAATCGATGGCATGGGCAACGGCAAAGTCCACGATGGCGTCAATGTCCTTGGCACCGATCTCCGGGACGCACACGGCGTCCTGGGCGATGCCGCCGTTGCCCGGCAGGGCGTAGACGGTCTCTACTGCCGGATTTTCCTTGAGCTTTTTGATGATGGCGTGTTCGCGGCCACCGCCGCCGACGACCAGAAGATTCATGGAAGTCCTCCTTGTATCGTATCGATTTCTCCGTGAGACCCGGAGATCAAACGGCGCCGCACCGGAAGAGACGGCGGGCGCTTGGAACAGTGGAAGGCGAGGGGGAGCGTGCTCCCCCTCGTTGCGTATCAATGATGGAACAGCCGCATGCCGGTGAAGGCCATCACCATGCCGTACTTGTTGGCGGTGGCGATAACGTTGTCATCCCGGATGGAGCCGCCCGGCTCGGCGATGTACAGCGCGCCGGACTTGCGGGCCCGCTCCACGTTGTCGCCGAAGGGGAAGAAGGCGTCGGAGCCCACGGTCAGGCCGTACTGGGTGGCGATCCAAGCCTTTTTCTCCTCTGCGGTCAGAGGCTCGGGCTTGACGGTGAAGGTCTGCTGCCAGGTGCCGTCGGCCAAGATATCCTCGTACTCATCGGAGGTGTAGATGTCGATGGCGTTGTCCCGGTCGGGGCGGCGGATACCGTCCACAAACCGCAGGCCCAGCACCTTGGGATGGTGGCGCAGCCACCAGTTGTCTGCCTTGTTGCCGGCAAGGCGAGTGCAGTGGATGCGGCTTTGCTGGCCGGCGCCTACGCCGATGGCCTGACCGTCCTTCACATAGCACACGGAGTTGGACTGAGTGTACTTGAGGGTGATGAGGGCCACGATCATGTCCCGGCGGGCGGCGGCGGGCAGGTCTTTGTTTTCCGTGACGATGTTGTTCAGCAGTGCGTCGTTGATCTCAAAGTTGTTCCGGCCCTGCTGGAAGGTGACGCCGAAGACGTCCTTGTACTCCTGGGGGGCGGGGACATAGTTGGGATCGATCTCCACAATGTTGTAATTGCCTTTTTTCTTGGTCTTGAGGATCTCCAGGGCTTCGTCGGTATAGCCGGGGGCAATGATGCCGTCAGACACCTCGTACTTAAGATAGCGGGCGGTGGCGGCGTCGCACACGTCGGAGAGGGCCGCCCAGTCGCCGTAGGAGCACAGGCGGTCAGCACCCCGGGCCCGGATGTAGGCACAGGCGATGGGGGTCAGTTCCGCGTCGGGGTCCACGAAGTAGATCTTCCGGTCCACATCGCTCAGGGACAGGCCCACGGCCGCACCGGCGGGGGAGACATGCTTGAAGCTGGCGGCGGCGGGCAGGCCGGTGGCGGCCTTCAGCTCCTTGGCCAGCTGCCAGGAGTTGAGAGCGTCAAGAAAGTTGATGTAGCCCGGCTTGCCGTTCCGCACGGTGATGGGCAGGTCGGAGCCGTCCCGCATGAAGATACGGGACGGCTTTTGATTGGGGTTGCAGCCATATTTCAGTTCCAGTTCGTTCATGGCGAGGCTCCTTCCTTATTGATGAACGTTCAGAATTCGCTGCTCAAACGCCCGGGTCTCCAGATCAGTGAAGCGGACGAAGAGAGAGATCTTGTTCTGGGGGTTCAGGTTGTCCCACAGCTCGGCGGTAAAGGCGTCGATGCCGCCCCGGATGGCCACCCGCTCCGGCTCGCCCTGGAACGTGGGGATGGGGTTGCCGTCGGTGACGTAGGTGTGCAGGAAATGGCCGATGCCGGGCAGGGGGGGATACTCAAAGGTCTGGCGGACGCAGCCGGAGCCCTCGGCGTCCGCAGACTTCAAAATGGAGAGCTTGTAACTTCCGTCGGGGCTCAGGAGCCCGGAGATGCGGGGCGTCCAGTTGGGGCCGTCCGGCTCGAACTCCCGGGTCCGCAGGGCTTGTTCCATGGGAAGCCCCCGCTCCAAAAATTCCAGAATGGTGTCGGTCTGGTCGCCGTTGGTGACGATGAGTCCCCGGCCCATCTCCCGGACGGGATGGTAGATGATGAGACTGGGGTCCTCCAGCTTGGAGGGGTCATAGGCCTCCGTCCGGATGCCGTCGGGCTCCTCCACAAAGATGCGGTTGCGGCTGTTGGAGCTGCGGCCCATGATGAAGTAGGCGGCCACGGAGCACTTTCCGTCGGGGGTCTCACCCAGGACGATGCCCCGGCCGGGATAGGGATTGGAGGCCAGCTTTTCCCCAAGCAGGCCGGTTTCATAGACGTTCATGCGTGATTCTCCTTTTCCTGTGCGATCTGGGCGGAGAGCAGCTCTGCCGCCTGGGGCAGCAGAATCCACTCCGCCTGCTCCATCACCCGGCGCTGGAGGACCTCCGGCGTGTCGCCGGGAAGGACCTCCACTGCCTTTTGCAGCAAAATGCGCCCGCCGTCAGGGATCTCGTTGACCAGGTGGACCGTGGCGCCGGTGACTTTCACGCCCCGGCTGAGGGCGGCCTCGTGGACCTTGAGCCCGTAGTAGCCCTTCCCGCAGAAGGCGGGGATCAGGGAGGGGTGAATGTTCACGATGCGGTCCGGCCAGCGCTGGACGAATTCCTCGGACAAGATGGAGAGGAACCCGGCCAGGACGATGAGGTCCACCCGGTATTCTGTGAGCTTTTCCGAGAGGGTGGCCTCAAACGCCGTCTGGTCCATGCCCTTGCGGGGTACGGCAAAGCCGGGGACACCGTGGTTTTTCGCCCGTTCCAGGGCGTAGGCCCCTGCTGTGCTGGAGAGGACCACCACGATCTCCCCGTGGGGGATGGCGCCGGACTCCTGGGCCTTGAGCAGGGCCTCCAGGTTGGTGCCGCCGCCGGAGACGAACACGGCAATGCGGGCTTTGCTCAGCATAGGATCACCCGCTCGTCGCTTTCCACGATCTCACCGATGACATAGGCGTCGCCCAGAGCGGCCATGGCCTTGTCTGCGTCGTCGGGAGAGACGATCACGGTCATGCCCACGCCCATATTAAAGGTGTTGAACATGTCCCGCTCCGGGATGGAGCCCATGGACTGAAGCATGGCGAAAATGGGTGGCGTCTTGATGGCGGCCTTGTCGATCTTGGCGGCCAGGCCCTCCGGCAGGCAGCGGGGGATATTCTCAAAGAAGCCGCCGCCCGTGATGTGGCTCACGCCCTTCACCGTTGCCTCCTCCATGCAGCGCAGAACGGGCTTGACATAGATGCGGGTGGGGGTGAGCAGGGCCTCGCCCAGGGTCTGGCCCAGGTCCTCGCAGTGGAGGTTCAGATTGGCGTGCTCCACGTTGAAAACCTGGCGCACCAGGGAATAGCCGTTGGAGTGGATGCCAGAGGAAGGCAGGGCCAGCACCACGTCGCCGGGGCGCATGGTATTCTGGTCGATGATCTTGGGCTTGTCCACGATACCCACGGAAAAGCCCGCCAGGTCGTAGTCCTCCGCACCCATCATGCCGGGGTGCTCGGCAGTCTCGCCGCCGATGAGGGCGCAGCCCGCCTGGACGCAGCCCTCGGCCACGCCGGCGACGATGTCAGCCACCTTCTCCGGCACGTTCTTGCCGATGGCGATGTAGTCCAGGAAGAACAGCGGCTTTGCGCCGCAGCAGATGATATCGTTGACGCACATGGCCACGCAGTCGATGCCCACGGTGTCGTGCTTGTCCAGCAGCTGGGCGATGCGCAGCTTGGTGCCCACGCCGTCGGTGCCGGAGACCAGCACCGGCTCCTGCATGCCGCTCAGGTCCGGGGCAAACAGTCCGCCGAAGCCGCCGATGTCGGAGACCACGCCGGGAATCATGGTGCGCTTGACATGGGCGCTCATGAGCTTGACGCCCTCATAGCCGGCGGTGATGTCCACACCGGCCTTCCGGTAGCTTTCCGAAAAACTACGCATGCTGCTTCTCCTTTTCACTGATCTTACACTCAAAGCGGTCCTTGCCGCCGTCCTTGGGAACAGAGGTGGGATAGCCGCCGCCGAAGCAGGCGGTGCAGAAACCGTCCTCCGTGTTGTCCGCCAGCTTCACTACATCCTGCAGGCTCAGATAGCCCAGGGAGTCCACGCCGATGATCTTGGCGATCTCCTCCACGGAGTGGTTGTTGGCGATGAGCTTGCTGGGGTCGTCGATGTCGGTGCCGTAGTAGCAGGCGGCCACAAAGGGCGGCGCGCTGACCCGCATGTGGATCTCCTTGGCACCGGCCCGCCGCAGCAGGTCGATGGTCCGGCGGCAGGTGGTGCCCCGGACGATGGAGTCGTCGATCAGCACCACGCGCTTGCCCTCCACCACGGAGCGGATGGGGTTGAGCTTGATGTTGACCTCGTTTTCCCGCATGGACTGGGTGGGGGAGATGAAAGTACGGCCGATGTACTTATTCTTGATAAAGCCCATGCCGTAGGGGATGCCGGACTGCCGGGCATAGCCCAGGGCGGCATCCAGGCCGGAGTCGGGCACGCCCACCACGATGTCCGCCTGAACGGGATGCTCCAGCGCCAGGAAGGCACCGGCCCGCTGGCGGGCCACATGGACGCTGGACCCGTCGATGACGGAGTCCGGCCGGGCAAAGTAGATGAACTCAAATACGCACAGCCGCTTGGGGACCTTGTTGCAGTGGCGGGTGTCGGACTTGACGCCGCTGCGGTCCACCACCACGATCTCACCGGGGCGGATGTCCCGCTCGAACCGGGCGCCCACGGCGTCCAGCGCGCAGGACTCGGAGGCGAAGACCACCGATCCGTCCTTGAGCCGGCCCATGCACAGCGGGCGGAACCCGTGGGGGTCCCGGGCGGCGATGAGCTTGGTGGGGGAGGAGATCACCAGGGAGTAGGCGCCCTCGATCCGGTCCATGGCGGCGGCCACGGCCTCCTCAATGGAGGGGGTCCGCAGGCGCTCCTGGACGATGATGTAGGCGATGACCTCGGAGTCCGTGGTGGTCTGGAAAATGGAGCCCCGGCTCTCCAGCTCGGAGCGCAGCTCGTGGGAGTTGGTGAGGTTGCCGTTGTGGGCCAGGGCCATGCGGCCCTTGTAGTGGTTGACCAGGATGGGCTGGACGTTGCGCTTGTTGTCGCTGCCGGTGGTACCGTAGCGCACGTGGCCCACGGCGATGTTGCCGGTGCCAAGAGCCTGCAGCCGCTCCTGGGGGAAGACTTCGCTCACCAGCCCCACGTCCCGGTAGGAGGTGAAGACACCGTCGTCGTTGACGGCGATGCCCGCACTCTCCTGGCCCCGGTGCTGCAGGGCATAGAGGGCGTAATACGCGAGGGAGGCCACGTCGGCCGTGGTCTGGGAATACACGCCGAAGACGCCGCACTCTTCGTGGATGTGGCGCTCCTCAGCGATCTGGCCCCGGGCCGCGCACGCTGAAGGCGCGGCGCAGTGCAGGGGGCAGCTGCTGCACGCCTTAGTCTGCATCATGGGCCAGCAGTCTCTTCATGATCTCGGCGTAAGCGTCCTCCACGCCGCCCAGATCCCGGCGGAAGCGGTCCTTGTCCAGCTTTTCGTGGGTCTTGCTGTCCCACAGGCGGCAGGTGTCGGGGCTGATCTCGTCAGCCAGAACGATGGTGCCGTCGCTGAGCTTGCCGAACTCCAGCTTGAAGTCCACCAGCGTTACGCCGCACTCGGCCCAGAAGGCCTTGAGGACGTCGTTGACGGTGAAGGCGTACTTCTTGATGGTCTCGATCTCCTCGGCGGTGGCCAGCTTCAGGGCCAGAGCGTGGTAGCTGTTGAGCAGGGGATCGCCCAGCTCGTCGTTCTTATAGGAGAATTCAATGGTGGGGGCGTCGAACACGATGCCTTCCTCCACGCCGTAGCGCTTGGCGAAGGAGCCGGCGGAGATGTTGCGGATGATGACCTCCAGAGGAACGATGGCGACCTTCTTCACCAGGGTCTCCCGCTCGCTGAGCTCCTTGACGAAGTGGGTGGGGACACCGGCCTTTTCCATACGGACCATGAGGCGGTTGGTCATCTGGTTGTTGATGACGCCCTTGCCGACGATGGTGCCCTTCTTCAGGCCGTTGAACGCGGTGGCGTCATCCTTGTAGTCCACGATGTACAGCTCGGGATCGTCCGTCTTGAAAACCTTCTTGGCCTTGCCTTCGTAAACCTGCTCTAACTTCTGCATGAGAATTCTCCTTTTCCTCTATTTTTATCAATGGATTGATGAAGGGATAGGTGCCGGGGTCAGCCCAGCTCTGCCTGGAGCTTTGCCTCCTTGGCTTCGATCTGGGCGGCCATCTCCACACGAGCCGCATCCAGTTTGGCGGCCAGGGCGTCGTCGCTCACCGCCAGGATCTGGGCTGCCAGGACAGCGGCGTTCTTGGCGCCGTTCAGGGCCACGGTGGCCACGGGGATGCCGCTGGGCATCTGGACGGTGGCCAGCAGTGCGTCCAGTCCGTCCATAGCGCCGCCTTTCATGGGGATGCCGATCACCGGCAGCGTGGAATTTCCGGCGAAGGCACCCGCCAGGTGGGCGGCCATGCCTGCGGCGCAGATCAGCACGCCGAACCCGTTGGCCCGGGCGTTTTTAGCGAACTCTGCCGCCTGGGCGGGGGTGCGGTGGGCGCTGAGGATATGGGCTTCATAGGGGATGCCGAAGTCCGCCAACTGCTGGCAGGCGGCTTTGACGACGGGCCAGTCGGAATCCGAACCCATGATTACAGCTACTTTTTTCATAGTGGAGTGTCTCCTTCTTACAGTTTTTTCCGCATGACGGTGAGGCGGAAGATCCCGTCCACAAAATATTCCCGGGAGCAGAACACCGGCTTGCCGTCAATATCGAAGTCCACCTCGTCCATGTTCAGAAGCGGCGTGCCGATGGGGATCTGGAAGATCTCGCTCAGGGCGGCGTCTGCCGCGGCGGGGCGCACATCCGTCAGATCCATGTAGGCGTTGACGCCGCAGAACTGCTGGAGGAAATGGAAAATGGGGAGCTTGAGGTCCTTGAGGGTGTAATTGCCCTTGGCAATCGCCTTTTCAATCACGTCTTCGCAGTAGATGGCGGGTTTTTCGTCGGCGGTGCAGAGGCGGGCGATGCGGATGATGGGGGTGCCCTCCGGGATCTGCAGCTGGTCGGCGATCTTGGCATCGGCGGTACCGTCGGACACCCGGACAAAGGCCACTGCGGCCTGGTGACCGCTCTGGCGGATCATGTCCAGAAATTCCACCTCAATGTCCATGCGGGTCTGCACGTTCAGTACATGGCGGTTGATGATGGTGCCCACGCCGTGGCGGCGGGTGATAAAGCCCTCCCGTTCCAGAGAGGCCAGAATGTCCCGCAGCTGTGTGCGGCTGATGCCGAGCCGCTCCGACAAAACGCTCTCCCGGGGGAGGCGCTCGCTGGAGGCGTATTCGCCATTTTTCATGGAGGCGAGCAGCTGGGCGCGGATCGTTTTGGACTGCGTGAGCTGACTGCTCATAGTGGTTCACCTCGTGTCAAGATTAAAAGATAGATAGTAATACCTTTAAGGTCGTACCTATTGTATCTGATTTCCAGATTCTGTGCAAGTAGCAAAACTGACAGTTTGCGCGGCCTTTTGCTCTTTTGCCTTGTGAAGGCTGTTCCCGCCGGAGGGAAGGCAGAGGAAACGCTGGTTTTTCGTGTGATTTGACCGTGTACATTTGTCCGCGGGATGGTATAATGAAACAGAATTCTAATTGTAAAGGAAGCGCTGTACCATGAAGATCTTGATCTTGGGCGATCAGGCCCGGTATGAAAAATATATGCCCGTGCTGCCCTTTATCCGGCAGCAGGAGCTGGTGTTTTTGGACAAGAGCAGCAGTCTGGATGCAGTCCTGGCCGCCGCACCGGACGCGGCCATTTTGTTCGTGGATGCCATTACGGCGGTGCCTGCGGAGTGGATTCAGGCACTGCCCCAGCTGAAAATGATCCACTCCGAGGGCGTGGCTTATGATAAGATCGACCTTGCCGCCGCCCGGGAACGGGGAATCTATGTCTGCAACAACAAGGGCTGCAACGCCGGGGCTGTGGCCGAACAGGCGATCATGCTGATGCTGATGCTCCTGCGCCATGGCCGGACGGGAGACCTGGCCGTCCGGGAAGGCCGTCAGATGGAAGTGAAGGAGCGCTACATGCAAAACGGCATCCGAGAGCTGTCTGCCTGCCGGGTGGGCTTGGTGGGCTTTGGTGATATTGCCAAAGCCACAGCGGAGCGGCTGGCGCCGTTTGGATGCGAGATGGTCTACTACTCCAAGCACCGCCGGGACCGGGAGGAGGAAGAGCGGTACGGTGTGACATACCTCTCTTTGGAGGAATTGACAGCCAGCTGCGATATCGTGAGCCTCCACTGTGCTGTCAACGATGAGACCCGGGGTATGGTAGACCAGACGTTTTTGAACCGGATGCGCCGGGACGCCTATCTCATCAATACCGCCCGGGGAGACCTGGTGGACAACGAGGCGTTGCGGCAGGCGCTTCTGGATGGAAAGCTGGCCGGTGTGGGTTTGGATACTCTGGCGCCGGAGCCGGTGACGGCGGATCATCCGCTGGTGACACTGCCCGCACCGGTCTGTGACCGGGTGGTGTTCTCCCCCCATCTGGGCGGGATCACCGAGGCATCCTTCCGCCGGGCGCACCTGCACATGTGGCGGAATGCGGAGCGGGTGGTGGATGGCCACAAGCCCGACGACATTGTAAACGGAGTTTTGTAATTCATGAAGAACATTATTTTAATTGGTATGCCGGGGACCGGCAAAAGCGTGGTGGGGCGGTCTCTGGCGGAGCGCCTGGGGTATGCGTTTATAGACGCGGATGATCTTATTGTCCAGGCCACTGGTAAGACGCTGCCGGAGATTTTGCGGACGGAGGGCGTGGATGCGCTGCTGTCTGTAGAGGGCCGCGTGGGGCAGACGCTGGAGTGCTCCAACACGGTGGTGGCCACCGGCGGCAGCATGGTCCTCTCCGAGGCGGCCATGGACCACTTGCGGGAAAACGGTGTGGTGGTCTGGCTGGAGACGCCTTTGAGCCAGATCAGCGACCGCATGCCGGAAGATCTGACGGACCGGGGGATTGCCGCGCCGCCGGGCATGGGAATCCGGGAGATCTATGCCCAGCGGGAAGGGCTCTACGCCAAGTATGCGGACGTGATCGTGGCCAGCCGTCCCGGCGAGGACGATACCGCCCATCAGGTGGAGGAAGTCCTGCGGACCGTGGGAATGAAGCTGTAAAATACCCGGTTCGGGGAATGGGCGGTCCTCCGGGCCACTCGAACAAAAAACAGTCAGCGCCCGGACGAATCCGTCCGGGCGCTTTGCGCAGGCAGTACCGCTTGATGAAAGAGACCGGGAAATCCCGGGCAGCTCTGCGGCGGAGAAAAAATTTCAAAAAAGTGAACGGATTCTCCTTGGGCAAACGTATTAGGAGTGAAGGCACAACCAAAGATCCGGATACTGAGGGGAGGATTCACATGAAAAAAGCACTGATTGGAATTTTGG
>FR890927.1:23874-25429 GCA_000436875.1 Oscillibacter sp. CAG:155
CTCTGTGCGGGGGGCCGGGGGGGCGCCCGCCTTTCCGCCAGCGGGGCCTGCGGAACTGGGACCGGCGTCTGCCGGTATCTGGACGCGGATCATGACGGCGTCTGTGATTTCTGCGGCGCCGATGGTGCGGTCTGCGTCAGCCAAAACGGAACGGGAAGATATTATCAGGATGAAAACGGCGACGGCATCTGTGACCACTGGGACGGTACTTCATGTGCCGGACAGGGCGGAGCCTTCCGCGCGGGACACGGCTGCCGGTAACAGGGGACGATAGGATGCGGAGCGAGCAAGAGGTGAACAGGGCAATCGAACAGTATTCCGATACCGTTCGGCGGCTTTGCCTGATTCATTTGAAAAATGACGCCGATACCGAGGACATATTTCAAACGGTGTTTTTGAAATATGTCCTTAGCTCCGTTTCCTTTGAAAGTGAAGAACATGAAAAAGCGTGGTTTATCCGCGTCACCATCAATGCCTGCAGGGACCTGCTCAGAAGCTTTTTCCGCAGCCGCACCACGCCGCTCCATGAGCTGATGGAGCGGCCAGCAGAGCTGCAGCCGGATCACCGAGAGGTTCTGGACGCGGTACGTTCTCTGCCGCCCAAGTACAGGGACGTGGTGTATCTGCACTACTATGAGGAGTATACCGCGCCGGAGATCGGCCGGATTTTGGGGAAAAATGTCAATACGGTCTACACGCGCCTGACGCGGGCCAAACAGATGCTCCGGGAGAAGCTGGGGGGTGACGGGGATGCATGATGCGCTGAAAGAGGCGTTCGATCAGGTGCGGGCGGAGGAGGCGCTGAAGGCGCGGACCAGGGCGTACCTTTGGCAGAAGACCCAGGGGTACACCAGAGGAGTTCCGGCGTCCCGTAGACGATGGGTCCCGGCGGCAGCGTGCCTGCTGCTGGTGGCTTTGCTGTGGGGCGGCCGCTGGCTCTATTTCACCCCCACCGTAGAAATCAGCGTGGACATCAACCCCTCCATTGAGCTGGGGGTGAACCGGTTTGACCGGGTGATCTCTGTCAGCGGCTATAATGCGGACGGGCAGGCCCTTGTCCAGTCGCTGGATGTGAAATATCAGGACTGCGCCGATGCCATCGGCCAGATCCTGGAAAACGAGACCATCAGTGCGCTGCTGGATGACGACGGCCTTTTGAGTATTGCCGTGGTCGGAGCGGATGACGCGCAGACATCCAGAGTGCTCTCCCGGATCGAGACCTGCACGGCAGGTGAGGAAAACGTCTGCTGCTATTCTGCCCATGCTGGGGAAGTGGAAGAGGCCCATGACATGGGGCTTTCCTACGGAAAGTACCGGATGTTCCGGGAGATTCAGGCACTGGACCCGGAAATCACGGCAGAGGAGGTCCAGGGAATGACCATGAGGGAACTCCAGGACCTTTGGGACCGCCTGGCCGCAGGGGAGGAAGTGGCGGCCCAGACCGGGACCGGCGCAGCCGGTCACCATGGGGCCGACTCCGGAGGACACCACCAGGAAAACGAACAAAAGGGATGGCACGGCGGAGACGACTGATACTGCCAACCCGCCCGGACCG
>FR890928.1 GCA_000436875.1 Oscillibacter sp. CAG:155
GAGGTCTCGGGAGTGGTAGTTTCGCCGGAGGTCTCGGAAGGCGTAGTCTCGCCGGAGGTCTCAGGAGTGGGAATTTTCTCGACCACGCCGGGGACCTGCTCCGTCTGGAGGACTTCTGTCTCAACAGGGACTTCTTCCTGCTTCACGGTTCCGGTCAGAGTCTCCGGCAGGCCAATGTCCTCTTCTGGAGTTCCGTAGGCTACGGAAATGGGGCTTGGCAGAGTCAAAGACTCAAGCTCTGTTTCGCCCTCCGCCGCAAACGCACCGACGCTCAGCAGACTCATGGACAGACTGAAGGTCAGCAGCAGGGCGAAAAGTTTTTGCAACTTCTTTCTTGCCATTTTTTCGTTCTCCTTTCCAAATGCTTGAGATCGAATATATGGCGGCCGGGCTGGCCTGGCGGTGCCTGTACCGCTTTAGCCCCCTGGCTTTGCGTCCCGCTTTTTCAAACGGTTTGCCTTTACATCTATTCCTTGCGCAGTGCCGCCGCGCAGGCCCTGTGGAAAGGGCCTCCCCGAGCGATGCTCAGGCGCTGGATGGGGCTTTTTCCAGTGTGTCCCCATTACTGGTAGCACTGTGCATCAGCAGAACCAATTCCAACGCACTGCGGAAGTTCTCTTCCTTTCTTTTTTCCAGCCAGGTTACAGACCCCTGCCAGCTGGCATTCTGCCGGAAAATCACGCGCACGGAGAAGGTGGCGGTTTTCCCGGTATGGGATTCACTTTCCGGTGGAAAGGGAACCGAGGGTTCCGGCTGTGCCTGGAAGGATCTGCGGGCTGTGAACGACTGGGGAAACTGCAGCTTGTCCAGCAGATCTTCCATGGTCAGCAGGAACTGCATCAGATTTTGGAACTTTGCGCCGGATGGAAGATACGGATGGTAAATGCGGCCGGTCAGGAGGCCCTCCTGGTCGGAATCAACACACACCAGGGTTGTCCGGTAAGGGTCGCTGCGGATTCGGTTCTGCATGGATTCATCACCTCCTCTCTCCAATATATTCATAGTATACTGCGGCAAGGTTACAAAACCAGTTACATTTCCTTGATTTTAGTTCAAAACCAAATTGTCAAAATAAACAAAAATTTACTTAATTTTTGAAAGAACAAGCAGCTCTCCGGACGGTGAATACCGGATTTGGCCACCCCTGTGGAAAAGTCGCAAATGCAAAAGCCGGCACCATAAAGACGCCCCCGCAAAAGGACAACAAAAAACCAATTTTGCGCATCAGCGTGGAAGAGCCTGCGGAAAATCCGCAGGCCCTTCTTTTTGCGCACGTCAGAAAAGGGCGAAAACAGCCGGTTAACTGTCCTCGCCCCCGCTATTTGAGAAGTGCTGCGAAAAACGATCTCTCGATACGGGTTAAGCCCCAGCCGTATATGGGGAAAATGAGGGCATGTGGTGTTCCATATGCCCTCATTTTGGCCTATGCTTCACAAAAACAACTTCCGAAATTTGGATGCAGTTAAATTGCAGTGATGCAAATATTGTTGTGGCTTTTTCTATCCGCTTGTGGTATGTTGTCTTGCTACAAGGGGGTAGGATAATATGCGCAATACACTGAAACTGCTGTATGATAGATTTTATACACCTGTGCCCATGGCAGAAGCTGAACAGGAAATTGAAGTTTGCCACCGTCAGCTCATCGAGCGACTGGAAAAACCGGAGAGAAAACTGGTGCTGCGGATCATGGATACCCAGAATCTAATGGCAGAAGAGCGCTCCATGGACAGTTTCCTCTGTGGCTTTCACCTGGCTTTGGAAATGGCAAACGAATTGAATTGCTATAAACAGGACAGGCAGTCATTGCCAGCTGAAGAAGATGAGACAGATGCCGGTTCTGATGATTGTAACAGGAAGCAGTAGGCATTTAGCACATCTCACCTATACACCTGCCAGGTATATCTCGATGAGAGCCTCCTCCACACTGCTCTCCCGGCGACGATACCGCTCAATAATAGCGGTCTCAAAGGATATCCCCTTGAGCTTGGGCACCTTGAGGGTGACATCCCCGGAAGTGGTGGTGAGGTTGCGGCTGTAGTGGCCGCTGCGGCAGCCCTGGCGCTGTTCATTGCGCTCGTACCGGGCTGCGGCCTCCATCTGCTTTTCTCCTTGTCTCAAAAGAAGTGAAACGCAAGTAAAAAGAAGCGCTCAAAATAAAATGAGCGCTTCCTTACGATTAAATGGAAATTTTCTTGGATATTAGTATATCCAATTTTTCAATGATTTCTTTCTGACTATTTTGTACTGATATAAACTTTTGGGCAATCTCCTTTTGAAGTGAAAGGCTAATATTTCCTTTACCATCGACAGGAATTGGTACCATAATGTCGCTTAACATCGAAGGATATAGTTTCGTAAATTCATCTTCTCCGTTATCGCCTTTTCGACCTTTAGCCAGCTCCCGGAATATGGGTTCCAAAGTAAATTTCATATAATCGAAGTCCAAATCTTGACGCCCGTTTTTAGGAACCAAGATTCCACGATCTCCGTTAATAGAAAATTTACCATCCAGAATAAGAATCGTACCTGCAAATCCATTTGTTGACCATGTCATATAACGACCATCATAATCGTAGGTATCTAAATGGGTTAGTGTCCCTTGACTTGATGCCGAGTAGACAGGGTAGGGGCCTGAGTGTAGGTTCCCGTATTTTTTGGTGTACTTTGACTTTCCTTTGATAGTGTCAAATAGGTCACTCAAAGGCAAATATTCAATCGCATATTCGTCACAATTCGGCACAATAGAAACCTGTGAGAGATTTGCAATTTGTTCAACAACAGTTTCTTTGGTTTGTTCCAAAGTTACATAACCTGCGGCGATTTCTTTTTGCTTTTCAAGCCAAGGCTCTCCGTTATGGTCTACCGGAACAGCAAATTTTACAGATTGAATCATAAATGGTGGTAGCGATGTGTACTCATTTTCGCCATTATCGCCTTGCCGCCCTTTTTTAAGCTCTCTAAAAATAGGTTCCAAGGTATATTTTGCGTACTCCAGGTCTATATTTGTGTCTTTCAGCAGGAGTATTCCACGGTGGTTGGTTGCGGAAAAAGGTGATCTGTGAATCATCATGTAGCCCGCTAAACCATCTATTGCCCATGTCAATGCCGGAACATTATAATCATAGGAATCGATCTGAGCAAATGGTCCAAATGTGTTGCCAGAATATAATGGATACTCACCAGTGTGTTCATGTACATAGCTTCGAGTATATTTTCCGTCGCCACGAACAATATCAAACACCTGGGTAATGGGGATTTCTAAAAACTGAAGGCCCTCATCGTTTTTTTTTTCAACTTCAGCCAATGGTTCATCAAGTTCAGACAATGTGTTAATCGTATCAGCAAGTAAAACTCTAAAGTCATTTACTCCAATTGTCTTGGATTCTTCCTCAATACCAAGAGCCTGCCGTTCTTCGTGATTCCACCATCGTTCCACGCACCAATGAGTTCCGTTATAAAAGTCATCAATGCTCGAAATTTTGCATCTCTGATCACCAATCATGTTCAATGTGTTGGCAAAGCTCGTTTTCGCACCCTTGAACATATTAAAAAGATCAGATGCAACCTGCAAATCATTTTGATCGATGTCAAAACGGTACACATCACGAGTTTCTCCGATTTCCGAACACAAATAGGTAAATACTGGGGAGGTTTGGCGTTGAAGAGTAGGCACACCATCCACCATAACAGGTGCTTTTTTTGTCAGAGCAAGAATGTAAGTTTTTTTGTTAGTTGTGAAGAAAGTGTTTAACGGAAGAGAGATGACAGCATCAATTTCACACTGCTCCAATATGAAGTCACGGAGCTTTTTGTCGTTACTGCGGTTCATAATACCATCAGGCACGACAATAAACGCTTTTCCATTTGGTTTGAGGGCACGAATAATCCATTCCATGAACAAACCCTCGATGCCCATTGCGCTTACAGAAAAGTATTTCTTGAGTGTATCATCCTTGGAAATCTCTTCCTTCAAATTACTGCTTCCGCTCATAACATAAGGCGGATTCGTTAAAATCAGATCATACTGCTCATGTACAGGCTTTGCCAAGGTTCCAAGAATCGAGTTGGTCTGAAGCAAAAATGTGTCGTTAAAAAGTATAGCAAATTTATCTGTCATTTCTGGATGCTCTCGGAGCAAGCCAGACATATAAATCAGCATATTTGCTTTAGCGAGAATGATTGTTTTTTGTTCGTCCTTATCAAATCCTTTGTCAAAACCACTCAGCGTAATTTGAGGCTTTAGCTCTCCATCCTCCACTTTATAGAATCGGTGCAAATCGTGAAGAATCGGTTCAAGCAAGAATTTTCCAACGCCACACGCCGGATCGCAAATCTTCATACCCGGAGTGATGTCTATCATATTGACAATAGCTCGAACTACCTTCAAGGGTGTAAAGTATTGACCCCAATTTTTCTTACTGATTGATTCTTTCAAGAAGGTTTCAAACAGCTTGCTTTTGAAGTCGTAGTCTATGTTCTCTAAAGTCCCAAAATCATTAAAACGCTTAAGAATTTTGTGGAAAACAGTCGCATATCCAGAAACAGCCTTGTCATCTTTGGATACAAAAATTGTACCATTGATAATGGTAGTTTTGTCCTTCGGATTGCCAGGAAAAAGAGCTTTAATCTTTACTCGTACCGTGGAAGCATAATATTCAAGTACCTCATTCTCATTATTGCCAGAGTATTTTCCAAGCAAATCATAGAATGAATACATTCCCTTCAAAACACCTAAATCACTAAGGTACTTGAAGATAAAAATCTCAACAAAGGTGTACAAACAATTTTCAGGCGTCGCTCCTGAAACAGCCCATAAATCTTGCCATACTTTTTCGGCCAGAGGCAGAGGATCAACAGACGCGGCAGCCTTGATTTGATTATTAGTAGCATTAATAGAGGCTCGAATCTTATTGATGAGGGTAATACACTCTGTGCTACTCTTGTCAAAATTTAATGTAATGCGGCTACCATCTTCCTGTAGAATTTCTTGACCGGTAGCAGGGTTAATCCAAAAAGTTTTTTTGCCGTCAGTAACAATGTAAACTTTTGCCTGCAATATCTGGGCTGTCCCAATTTCTTGTGCAATAGCTTTAGCAATCTGCTTTTCGGTTCGCAACTCCTGAGGGGTTTTATACTCGATAGCTGCGATAATAATTGGCTTTTTAACAATTAAGGCATCCGGCTTTTTTCCCTCATATGCCTCATAGTCTTTATCGGGAATAATCTTCGCTCCTTTAAGAGCTTTTAATGTAGTAGCGCCAATATTGTAGAAATTCCAATCGCCCATTTTTTCAGGAGCTTCTATCAAATTACGCTGAATCAGTTCTTCACTCAATGGTATCTGCTCCTTCCTGCCCCGTACTGGTGGCGTTTAGATAGGCATCTATGTCATCTTTACGGATGCGCCAGCTTCTACTTCCTACTTTGGAAGCAACAAGTTCCTTAGAGGCAATCATTCGCCGTACCGTTTTATCGCATACTTTCAAATATTCAGCCGCTTGAGCAACTGTAAATAGTTCGTCTGCCATAACACATTCACCCCATTTTGTCAAGTATATCATTATTTTTTATGGAGTGCAATATATTTGGGGGAAATTTTGTGAATCTATCAAACTCAAATGGACAATAGTGGATTTAGTTGGACAATTTGCGTTTTTGATTGTCCAAAAATTTTTTCTTTTTAGAAGATTAATAGACGAGATAAACCATTACATGCTCATTTTAAACATAAGGACTGAACCAATTTAATTTAGGGTAGCGGGTTTGCCGTTAAATTCTCACGTGATGCTTTACCACAAGCTGTTCCAGAATGGTTACCTCAGCCTTATGGAGAGTCGGAAGGATTTTCATATAGGCTAATTTTAACCAAGGTATTGACTTACCTCCAGCGGTAAAACGCCCGCCCTGAAGGGCGGGCGTTTTACGCAAGCATAG
>FR890929.1:0-7089 GCA_000436875.1 Oscillibacter sp. CAG:155
CTTTCCCCATTTGTCAACACCTTTTTCGCGTCTTTTTTACTTTTTTCAGCACCTGCTGCTTTCTGCGCCTTTTTTCTTCTTCCTTATGAAACAGAGGTTATTGCATGATCCATGTTATAACTTTTGCTTATTGTAAGTTTCTGTTGTCTCCGCTCCGAGGTTCTCCAGCATAAACCTCGCACAGCCATTGATCGCTGTCCGGAATCGTTCCAGCCGTTGAACAGTGTCTTCCCGCTTCAGGTGTTTTCCAATCCACTCCATAATAAGTCCGGATGCCGCCAGGGTGAAAATATCGGTAATGAAATCCAGATCTTCCTCTGTCACTGGCCGTCCCAGCTCCGTAGCCTGGCTGCGGACCAGCTCAGATGTATACGGACGAAAACACTTTTTAATGTAGTCCGCCAGTGTCTCATGACTGATGGAATGATATGCATTCAAAACCAGCTCCCGATTTTCCTGGATATACTCCATGACGGTTTTCAGTCCCTCTGTCCAGTCGCTGTAATCCGTATTCCGGGCCAGGAGATTTTCGGCAGCATCTTTTAAAATCCACTCCAGCAAATCATAGATATCATGAAAATAATAATAGAAGGTCTGTCGGTTCACACCGCAGTCCTCCACAATTTCCTTCACTGTAATCTTGTCCATCCCGCGCTTTGCCAAAAGTTTGCGGAAGGAATCCGCCAGGGCCTGTTTTGTTGCTAAAGACATCCGTTCCCACCTTTCCACTGCTGTTCTATTATGAATGTATTCAGTATAGCATACATGCTGGGAAAAAGAGAACGTCAAATTTGCGTTAGAGCATCAGGAAAGGCGCGGAAATCTCCGCGCCTTTCCTACCGCACCAGCAGTGGCTGGATCTGTTCTCCCCGGAGTGCGCCATCCACCGTCTCCGGAATCTTGGTAAAGTCCGCCATCAGCGAACAGGGCTTGAGCCGGGCGTTGTCCTGGCCAAACGGTACGAAATAGTAATGTTTCCGCACCAGCAGTTCTCCGATGTTTCTTGCTCCCGCTGCCAGGCCATCATTGCTGGCCATGGCAATGACCACGGGTCTTCCATTACGCAGATGGGCCTTGGCAGCCATAGTAACCGCCGTATCCGTAATTCCTGCGGCCAATTTAGCAATGGTATTTCCGGTAGCCGGCGCAATGACTAAAACATCCAGCAGTGCCTTGGGGCCAATGGGTTCCACCGCCGGGATATCACACAGCGGTTCCCGCCCTGTCAGTTTTCTGATTCGCTCCAGAAGATCCTCAGAGGTTCCAAAACGCGTGTCTGTGAATGCCGCGGTCTCCGAGACAATCGGGATCACGGTTTCATAGATATGCGTCAGTTCCTCCAGGCTTTTGAGCACCTCTTCATGGGTACAGAAGGACCCGCAGACTGCAAATCCGACACGTTCCTTCCTCACGCAGGTTCACCTCGTTCTTCCAAGATGTAATAGACTGCATCCCGAATTACAGCTGCCGCCGTCCGGGGCACCAGCCGCCCCGGAAGGGATCTTGCCCACACGTGCGGCAGCCCAAGGGACTCTGCCGCGGCCAGGTCAATTCCCGGCACAGATGCCAAATCCACGCAGAGGCATCCCGGTGAAAGCTGGGAAAGCAGCGCTGCATCCAGGATCAGAGAGGGGACCGTGTTGAACACTGCGCCAAAGGATTCCAGCCGTCCGTCCAGACCTCCGGTTTCCAGCGCCTGCCAGCCGTAGGCGCGGATCCAGGCCAGATCTCCGGGCTTTCTTGCGCTTGCTGTCACCCGGGCGCCCAGACCGTGCAGCCGGCTGCTGAGCAGTTTTCCGATACGTCCGAAGCCCACCACCAGGCAGTCCATTCCCAGAAGCGTTCGGTCCAGCTGTTCCATCGCCACCTGAATTGCTGCCTCAGCCGTAGCTGCGGCATTGGCAACCGTCAGTTCTTCCCGCAGGAAGTAATCCTCCACCTTCAGGCCGCACAGTTCCGCCTCCCGTATTTGCTTGGGTTTCACCTGCCCTGCCAGGATCAGCTGATCCGGCCGCAGACTTTGGAACAAATCCAAGGTCGGGACCGGGCTTTCCCGGCAGTTCAGTACACCGTCTCCCTGGCACAGCGGCAGCGGCAAAATCACCACGTCGCACGCCGCTGCCTGGCGCAGGGATGTTTCGTCCCCGCTCCGCCAGGTCCCGAGTCCATAAGTACGCACCATACAGCCGTCGGCCTCCAGTAATCCGGCCAGTTCCGCCTGACGGCGGTCTCCGCCAATGACGCCAAAGGTCTTGTTCATCCGGCATTCCCCCCTCGTTCCATGGTATGGGAAAGTACGCCGGTGGTGATTGTCTTTTTCCCCGGGCCGTGATAAGATAAGATCATTTTCAGGCGGCCCCCCGCTTTTCAAGTCCACCCCCTGATGAAAGGACAATGCCCATGCATTATCTGAATCTGCTGCTGGACGCGGACGATACCCTGTTTGATTTTCCAAAGGCCTCCGCCCGCGCGTTTTCCTGTATGTGTCGGCGCCATGATGTACCGGATACACCTGAGGTGCGCCAGCTCTATCATCAGATCAATCAAGAGCTATGGGATGCCTTTGACCAGGGAAAGGTCTCCAAGGAATTTGTCACGCTGGAGCGGTATGTCCGCTTTTTTCATGCGCTGCATCTCAACCGGGATGCCGCCACCTGCAACCGGGATTATCTTTCGGCTCTGGGGGAATGTGTCTACCCTCTGCCCTATGCGGAAGAGGTCTGTCGGACACTGGTCAGCTGCGGGCACCGGCTGTACATCATTACCAACGCGGTAGCCTCCGTGCAGAGAAGCCGCCTGCAAAACAGCCCGTTCGCAGACCTTATCACCGAATCGTTTACCTCAGAAGATGCCGGTGCATCCAAGCCGGACCGGGCCTACTACGACTATGTTCTTGCCCATATCCCCGGAGCCAGTGCTTCAAATACCCTTGCGGTGGGTGACTCCCTGGCCACTGACATCGCCGGCGCCAACAACGCGGGACTCCCCTGCTGCTGGTATAACCCCCATCACAGCCCCCGCCGGCCGGGACTGCGTATCGACTACGAGATCCAGGATCTGCGGGTATTGCCGGACCTGGTGTAAAGGAGAATTTCAATGGATTTGCAAGCTCTCACCTCTGCCATGATTGCCTATGATGCCGGCGACCCCATGCGGATTCACCACTTTCTGAAGGTCCACGCCTTTGCCCGCCTCATCGGGCTCTCGGAGGGACTTCCCTCCGATCTCCAAGAGATCACGGAAGCCGCCGCTCTGGTCCATGATATCGGCATCCACCGGGCGGAAGCGCTCTATGGCTCCAGTGCCGGAAAATATCAGGAGGAACTGGGCCCCACAGAGGCAAAAACGCTTCTGGAATCTCTACATGCCCCCGCTGCGATAACAGCACGCGTGGCTTATCTGGTGGGGCATCACCACACTTACACCGGCATTGACGGCTTGGACTACCAGATCCTTGTGGAGGCGGATTTCCTGGTCAATCTGTACGAGGATCAGCTTCCCGCAGAAGCCAGAAAGCACGCCTATACGTCTATTTTCCGTACAAAGACCGGCAAACGGCTGTGCCGGGAACTGTACCCGGACGTTGTGCAGGCGGAATAATCAAAAAAGCGGTGCCGGGTTCTCCCCAGCGCCGCTTTTGATCGTTCCACCGCAGGGCCGTCCGCTCCCGGTCACCTGCAATCCTGTCTGTCCTTTCGGGCCCAGTCCAGCAGACTTGCCCGTTCATTCGGTACCACACCGTCTACCACAGCGTCCAGCAGCTGGTTCAGTTCCCGGCCCACTGCCGGCCCGACATAGCCGAGGGCAAGCAGGTCCCGGCCAGACACCGCCAGCTGCCGGAGAGAAACGCAGGCATTTTCTTCCACCAGACGGTCCAGTACTGCCTCCACCCGGTCCAGTTCCCGCTGGCGGTCCTGATAGGCCGGTGCCTGTGCCAGATTGTCCGCCCGCTTCACTGCCAGCAGGCGCCGCAGATCTTCCTCCCCCAGTGCCCGCAGGCAGCGCCGGACCGCCGGGTCTGTGGCGGCAATCGGCCGGTCATGCCACTCCACCAGTCGGACAATACACGCACGCGTCCGGTTATCGAACCGAAGGCGGCGGAGCATCTGCTCCGCCATACGGGCACTCTGGACCGGGTGTCCCCGGAAATGTCCCCTCCCGTCTTCATCCAGCCGCATGCAGTCAGGTTTGCCGATATCATGCAGCAGCATGGTGTATCGGACCACCGGGTCTGGCGGCGATGCGGAGAGCGCATGGAGGGTATGTTCCCACACATCATAACAGTGATGCCGGTTTCTCTGATCCAACCCCACCATGGGCAAAATCTCCGGCCAGAATACTCCCAGCACATCTGGATAGGCCCGCAAAACCTCTGCCGGCTGCTGTCCGGTCAGCAGCCGGGTCAGTTCCGTCTGAATCCGTTCCGGTGCGATCTCCGCCAGCAGTTCCCGGCAGCGGTGAATTCCCGCCGCCGTCTGCGGATGAATGGAAAATGCCAGATCCGCCGCAAACCGCAGTCCCCGCATCATCCGCAGCGCATCCTCCCGGAACCGCCGTTCCGGCTCCCCCACGCACCGCAGGATTCCCATCTTCAAATCCTCCGCACCGCCAAAGGGGTCTCGGAACACACCCCGCAGGTCCATGGCCATGGCGTTCACTGTAAAATCCCGGCGGCTCAGATCCTCCTCCAGCGAGCAGGTAAAGGTCACCCGCTCCGGCCTTCTGTGATCCCGGTAATTCCCATCCCTGCGGAAGGTTGTGATCTCCACTGCCCGCTCCGAAGTGCGGACCGTAACCGTACCGTGCCGAAGCCCCGTGGGGAGCGCCCGGTCCCCAAAGAGGGCCAGCGTCTGCTCCGGCAGTGCATTGGTGGTCACATCCCAGTCCTCCGGGGTCCGCCCCAGGCGCAGATCCCGGACGCAGCCGCCCACGCACCATGCCTCGTGCCCTGCCGCCTCCAGCGTCTCCATCACAAGTTTTACATCCTGCGGTATTTCCGTCACGGTTTTTCCCGTCCTTTTGGTTGCATTTCTCTACTTTCCGTATTATAATAAATTGCTTATGATTATACAATGTTTTTCCCGCCTTTGCAACGCGGGGCGCTTATTTGGAAAGGAAGTCTCCGTCCTATGATGAACAATCCGAATCCCATCCGCGAATACCTGGTTCCCGGCAAACGCGTACACCTGGTCGGCATCGGCGGCGTGTCCATGTGTCCGCTGGCGGAGGTCCTGCGGGGCATGGGGCTCCAGGTCCAGGGCTCCGATATGACGGAAAGTGATACCGTCCGCCACCTGCGCTCCCTGGGTATCCCCGTGTCCATCGGCCACAATGCCGATAACCTGGGGGACTGTGAGTTCGTGGTCCGCACCGCCGCCGTCCACGACAGCAATCCGGAGATTGCCGGCGCTGTGGCCCGGGGCATCCCGGTCTACGAGCGGGCCCAGGCCTGGGGCGCCATTATGCAACACTATCCCAATGCCCTGTGCGTAGCAGGCACCCACGGCAAAACCACTACCACCTCCATGTGCACTCACATCTTTATGGCCGCCCAGGCAGACCCCGGCGGCACGCTGCCTCTGCTTCATTCCGGTTACCGGGTGGGCCACGGCGACACCATCATTCTGGAATCCTGCGAATACTGCAACAGCTTTCTCAGCTTTTTCCCCACGGTTGCTGTGATTTTGAATGTGGAACCGGACCATCTGGACTTTTTCAAGGATCTCAATGATATTGAGCACTCTTTCCACAAGTTTGCCCAGCTGGTGCCGCCTGCGGGGCATGTCATCGTCAACGCCGACAACCAGGGGGCCATGGATTCCGTCCAGGGGCTGGAGCACCCGATCATCACCTTCGGTCTGGAGCGTCCTGCGGACTGCACAGCCTCCAATCTCCATGAGGAGGACGGTCTGCCGGTGTTTGATGTGCTGATCCACGGTCAGTTCTATGCCCATGTGACCCTCCATGTCTATGGCCGCCACAATGTACTCAACGCTCTGGCGGCCGCCGCAGCCGCCCATGCCCTGGGTCTGCCCGGCTCCGCCGTGGAAGAAGGCCTGGCCGCCTTCACCGGTGCCGGACGCCGCTTTGAGCATAAGGGCACCTATCATGGTGCCGAGGTCTATGACGATTACGCCCATCACCCTGACGAGCTTCACGCCCTGCTGACCACCGCCAAGGAACTGCCCCATCAGCGGCTGATCGTGGCATTCCAGCCCCATACCTATTCCCGCACCGCCAAACTCTTTGACCGGTTCGTGGAAGAGCTGAAGATTCCCGATGTGGTCATTCTGGCGGAGATCTACGCAGCCCGGGAGCAAAACACGCTGGGCATCTCCTCCTCCGATCTGTGCCGCAACATTCCCGGCGCCATCTACTGCACCACGCTGGATAAGGTAGCGGAGGAACTGCGGAAGATTGCCCAGCCCGGTGACCTGATCTTCACCGTTGGTGCCGGTGATATCTACCGTGCCGGCGACAAGCTGCTCGAGGAGGCGTAATCGCATGGAAATTTCGCCTCCGTATCATAACACCCGGCCCGAGGGAGAGCTGCTCCCTCAGGAGGCCGCCGCGTTCGGCATGCTGGAATCCCTGGGCATTGAGTATGACCGCGTCACCAGCGACCCGGCAGACAATATGGAAAAGTGCGCCGCTGTCAGTGCCGTGCTGGGGATGCCCATCTGTAAGAATCTCTTTCTTTGCAACCGGCAGAAAACGCAGTTTTACCTCCTGGCCATGGGGCCGGACAAGCCCTTCCACACCAAGGACTTGAGCCACCAGATCGGCTCCGCCCGGTTGTCTTTTGCGCCGGAGGAATCCCTTTGGGAATTTCTGCACTGCACCCCCGGCTCCGCCACGGTGCTGGGGCTGATGAACGATACAGACCACCGCGTGCAGCTGCTGATGGAGCGGGAGGTCTATGAAGCGCCGTATTTCTCCTGCCATCCCTGTATCTGCACCAGCAGTCTGAAAATCCGCACGCAAGACCTGCTGGAAAAATTTCTGCCCCGCACCGGCCATTCCCCGATCGTGGTCGATCTTTAAAGCCCGGAGCAGACGTGTCTTGAGCGTCCGGCAGGTTTCCTGTTC
>FR890929.1:7171-9002 GCA_000436875.1 Oscillibacter sp. CAG:155
GGCGTTAACCGATGAACTGAATGTTGGCATCCACCTTGCCGCCAATCCCGTCGATGGAGCAGCTGCTGGAAAACTGCCAGATATCCATTTGATAGTAGAACCCGGGATAGAGCTTTGTGGAAGATGCACTCTTATACTCCGGATACCAGATGGGATAGTCCGTCAACTGAGGCAGGTTAAACTTGTTGTAGCCCACATACTGGCTCATGTAGATCATAGGCTGATAGCCGGCCGCCTCGATCCGTTTGCAAAACGCCAGAGCGCAGGCAGTCGCCACCTCGGGAGAAATGCCGTAGACCCGATAGGTAGAATCGTGCATCTCCCAGTCATAAGCCACCGGGCCGGAGATCTCATGTCCTTTCAGCAGGCTGATGACATAATCTGCCTCTTCCACAGCCTCCTCCACCGTGATAGCCTGAGAGAAGATGTACACGCCGGTGTCAATTCCGGCAGCCATGGCACCGTCAATATTTTTTGCGTAGAACGCATCGGAGACCAGACTTCCGGAAGTATAGCCCCGCAGTCCCACACGGACCATGGCAAAGTCCACGCCGTCCGCCGCCACGGCCTCCCAGTCAATGGTGTTGTTCTCACTGGCCCGGTTCTGATAGGCAGAGACGTCAATGCCAAACCGGGTTTTATATGCTCCGCCCACATAGTTCAGCCGATCACCGTCCCAGACAAAGTCTCCCTGCGACAGGCTGTTGTGGTCCACACCGTCATAGAGGGGGACCTGATATCCGTTATAGCTCACATAGCCATAAGAGTCCACCCACGGATACGTCCCGGAGGGCGTGGAGGACGAGTTGCTGTCCGGGTTCTGGGGCGTGCTCGGCTCCGTGGTACCCTGCTCCGAACCGTTGACCACGGTAATGGCCGCTCCGCCAAAGTTCCGCACATCACCTTGGATCGTCACATTCTCCAGTGAAACCGTCCCCTGAACGCCGGGGGCCAGGATCAGATCGCCGCTGATCTTCATATTCTCCAGTGTAGCCCCGCCGGAGGAGTTGATCATCAGCGTACCATTAGTATCTTTGGAATACGGGGTAGTGGACTGCACCAGCACATCCACCATATTGCTCAAAATGTTTACGATCTCGGCCCGCGTAATGGGATCTGTCGGCCGGAAATAGCCGTTCTTGGAGTCCGTAATATACCCCCGCCGGGTCATCTCCGCCACATACCCCTTGGCATACTCCGCCACCTGATCTCCATCTGCATAGGTAAGGGTTGTGGTCTCTCCCTCGATTTGGAAAGACCGGGCGATCATCGCCACCGCCTGCTGGCGGGTGATGGTGTCGGCAGGCAACGCCATGCCGTTGTTGCCCAGATATACGCCGGAGGCATGGAGCTTTAGGATCTCCGTCTCCCAATAGGTTCTCGGCGTATCGGAAAATGTAGAGGCAGGCGAAACCGTCTGGAATTTTAAAAAGCGGTCCAGGATTCCGGCAAAAGCCCCGCGGGTGATGGACTGATCCGGCCGGAAGGTTCCGTCGTCATAGCCGTTGATGATTCCGTATTCCTCACTCCATTTGGAGATCGCGTTCTCCGCCCAGTGCCCGGATGTATCCGAAAAAGCAGCGGCCTGGGTAAAGGTCAGTGCCCCGGCCAGCACAGCGGCCAGCAGCCGTTTCGGCAGTTGAATGTGTCCCATGGAAGTTCCTTTCTGTCTTTTTTTGTCGGCGGCACTGTAAAAAAGCACCGCGGCCCATGGGCCGCGGTGTTATGTTACCTTTCCTGTAAAAGGCGCAGCGCCTTTTTTTATTATAGTCAAAGTACGGTTTTCGGTCAATATGAAATCTTGTTTTTATGGAAACTGGTAAAAGCTGTC
>FR890930.1:0-5750 GCA_000436875.1 Oscillibacter sp. CAG:155
GCCCATATCATAGAGGTCGAATGTGTCATCGGGCTTGACTAGCTTCTTTTTTATACTCCAAGATGGAAATTGCTTTCCATTGCACTCGCGGATGTGAGTTTTGACGAGTAATCGAGGTGTGCGTAGATATTTGCTGTTGTCGAGAAGTCGCTGTGTCCAAGCCATTCCTGAATGTTCTTCATGGGAACGCCACTGGCCAGCAGCAGACTCGCACAGCTATGCCGGAGGTCGTGAAAGCGAATCTTTCGAAAGCCATTCCGCTCCAGCAGCTTTGGGAACTGTGTGGTGATGTAGTTTGGCTTGAAGCGATCTCCAATTTCATCTACACAGATGTATTCCAAAAACTCCTTATTATAGGAGCGCCCGCATAACTTTTGATTTTTCTCCTGCTGTGCCTTCACAGCAAGGAGCTTTTCATGGAAGTACGGAACAAGCGGGAGTGTTCTCCGGCTGGACTTTGTTTTGGTCGTATCCTTTGCAACGATTACGCATTTGCCATCCAGATTACAGGAAGTCACCGTATGATTGATTGTAATGGTGTTCTGCTCAAAATCGACAGCGCTCCACTTCAGCCCAATGATCTCACTGCGCCGCAGGCCGTAAAACGCCCCCAGTAGTACTGGAAGTTCCAGCTTTGTTCCTGCAACAGCTTCAAAGAGTTTATTCAATTCCTCTTTATCATAGAAGCTACCGTAGAACTTATCTTGCTTGGGGCGCTCGACTTTAGCCCTGCACATCGAAGTGGATCGCTTCAGACGGATACTCGTCCAGCACATACAGCCGCTCCATTTGCTCCTCAGACAGCTCCGAAAGGGAAAACTCATGAATAGACCGCCATGCGATATGCTGCACATAATCGCGGGCTTCTTCACGCAGGACCTTTCTGCAAAAGCTATCGAACTGATGTCTAACGGTTTTCTTTTGGGATGGTGTTAGCTCCAAGAGTTATTCACCTCCTCTCATGCACCGAGAGGTCGGCTTTCTTCCCCTTTCGCTTCTATCCCGATTGGAAGGTGCTGTTTTGGCAAACTTTTTGAAATTATTTCAAAAAAAATTTTCCAACGGCCAAATCAGCCGTTGGAAACGAGAAAAAATAGTTCAGGCAAACTGTTGTAGGTAAGAAGATTTTTACGAAAAGATAATTCCTTGTCAAGAATGTAGGTGTGTGCAGGTAAAATAATACTTCGATGAATCTATCGAAATGGGTAGAATTATTGCCGTTCCATTGCTATATGGCATTGTTATTTCCGAACTGTTATTATTTTTGATTTTATTTGTAACTTGGCCATCAAACACGCGCACAATTATTCCATGATCAAATTCCAACTGCGTGAATATGCCGGCTTGAACTGCCTTGTCCAGCACATCTGGGTATTTCACTTGGACAGTCACACTACTATCCCTTGGTTTTCCGGTGCTTTCAATGCTTTCCGAGCATTTTGAACTGTTCAGTAAGCACTATATAATCAATCACGCGGCCCACGGATTTCATTTTCCGCAGGCCGCGCAATAATAGTTATTTAGAGTGGCTGATCATTCGGTAAATTATTCAACCACATTCTCACAATACCGCATCAGAATTGTGGCAAGCTGCGCTCTGGTGGCGTTGCCCTGGGGAGCCAGTGTATTGTTGCCAATACCGCTGATCAGACCGGTTTCCACAGCCCAGCGCATAGCGTCGGTGGCATAGCCGCTGACCTTGCCTGCATCGTTGAAGCTGTCAACGCCGCCCTCCACAACGGGGCTGCCGGAGTAGCGCCACAGCATGGTGGCCAACTGCTCACGGGTGATGCTGCCGTTGGGGTTGGAGCCGTCGGACACGCCGTTGGCCTTGGCCCACTCCATGCCCTTCTCATACCACACGCTGCCGCCGTTGGTGTCCACACCGTCGAAGCGGGCCAGAACGGTCATCAGCTGGGCGCGGGTCATCTGAGAGTTGGGGGTAAAGGTCGTTGCACTGGTACCGGCGAACATCTCACGAGCCGTCACGAAGGAGATAGCGTCCTCGGCCCAGTGACCGTTGGTATCGGAGAAGTCCTTGGCGTTGTCAATGACCTTTACGGTAGCACTGCCTTCAAGTTTCAGAACCACGCCGTTTTCGGTGAGAACGGAGGTCTTAACGATTTCCTCGGTGCCGTCAGCCTTCACAATGACGGCCACGGTGCCGGGAGTGACCTTCTCCACGGGAACCTCCACCTTGACGGAGCCAGCGCTCTTAGGAACAGTGACCTGAACAGCGGGGGCGTCCACTGCGGTCTTGGCAGCGGGGACCTCCACGGGCAGAGTAACGGCCTCGCCTGTCTTAGCAGCCTCGGTAGCGGCCTTGGTGGACACGGCGGACTTGACCTCGGTGATGTCGCCATTTTTGTTGGTAACCACGGTGCCGGTGGTGCCGTCAGCGGCCTTGTTGGTCTCGGTGACGGTACCGTCCTTCTTGGTCTCCACGGTGGTGGTGGAGCCGTCGGTGTTCTTGGTGACCTCCGTCACGGTGCCGGTGGTCTTATCGGTCGTGGTCGTGGTGGTGGAACCATCAGGGTTCTTTTCGGTGGTCGTGGTGGCGCTGCCGGAGGAAGTGCTGCCGGAAGAACCGCTGCTCTCGCTGGAAGAACCGCCATTATACGTCCACTGGGCATAAATGGTGGTGTCGGTATCGAAAACCGTATCGATGGTCACCTCAGTGCCGCCGCTGGCCGCAGTGTACCAGCCCTTAAACGAGTAGCTACCGCTGTGGGTCGGAGTGGGCAGCGAAGCCAGTTTTCCATTTTCGTCGGTATCCGCAGAGGTTTCAGATACCTCGCCGCCATTGGCATTGAAGGTGATTGTATAGGTGGTAGGTGCAGTAGCCACCGCTTCGAC
The DNA here is from genome assembly GCA_000436875.1 of Oscillibacter sp. CAG:155. Classification (GTDB taxonomy): domain Bacteria; phylum Bacillota; class Clostridia; order Oscillospirales; family Oscillospiraceae; genus Oscillibacter. Next base: position 2,857 of record FR890930.1, read on the forward strand.
ACCCTCGACAGTGACGATCTGGTTCGCAGCGATGTTGCTGATGGTGTACTTGCCATCGGCCTCTGCGGTCAGCGTGTCGCCATTGGCCTTGACCGCAAAGCCAGCACCCTTCTGGTAGCCGTCAGCGATGTTCACAGTAAAGCTGAAGAAGCCGTTCTCCAAGACAGGAGAAGCGGAGCCATCCGCAGCCGCCACAGTGTAACCCGCGTCAGCAGTCTCGGTGGGCAGGGTCACCGTGTACTTTTTCACATGGGGAACCGTGATGGTAAACTGGTTGCGGGTGCGGAACAGCTTGTCGTTGCAGACGGAATACCAGTTGACATCCACCTCGTTGCTATCCTCGTCGAAGGTCAGCAGCATCATCATCGCCAGATTATAGGTGTAGTCGATGCCCTGCGCGTCGCAAAGAATCGATGTAACATCCTTTCCGGCGCCATTTTTGTCTGTACGTCTTGCGAGGTCGGGGTATCCGATGTGTCCGCCCAGCGCCAGCACTACATTGGGATACTTCGCACCCAGCTGATCCCAGATAGACTTACCATCGCTCGGAGCGTTGGGAGAGTCCAAATCATCCTCAGGGTCAAGATGCGTGCCATCCCAATACATGAAAGCATGCGCCGTCAGGATCACATTTTTATCTGGATTATTTTTGATGATATTTTCGGCCCAGTCGATAGCTTCCTTAGAGGGCGCATAGCCCAGAGAGAAGATCAGGTATTCGCGGCCGCCGCATTCCACATGCCAATAGTTGCTGTCCAGTTTATCCTGACCCAGCACGTCGTGCTCATAGGAACCGCCGAACCAGGCTCGGTTGGAGCCGTACTGATCGTAGGGGAAGTAATCGTTGAACCAGCCGGAATTATCGTGATTGCCGCGCATGGGCATCCAGGCGATCCCGCTGTTATTGAGCTGGTCCATGGCGGTCTTGCAGGCATTCCACTGATCGGTATAGTTGGAGTTGACCATATCGCCCAGATGCATAACAGCCTGAATGTTATAGTTGTCCTTGTTATCTGCGATCCACTGGGTCAGCTTTTTGTAGCTCTCCTTATGGTTCTGGGAGAGGAACTGGGTATCCGGCAGGGCAACCATGGAATAATCGCCCTTGGCAAAGTCCGGGGCGAGCCAATCCACAAAATCGGCAACATTGTTTTCGTTTGCGGAAAGGTCACGGAAAATGGGGGCCTCGGGCTCCTGGAAGGACCATGCGGACAGCAGGCCGTCGCCGCTGGTGTTCACGGTTCCGGTTTTCAGAGAAGTCACATCGGCTTCGATCTGTTCATCGGTACGGACGGAGGACCAGATGCTGATGTTGGCGATCTCGCCCTTGAAATACTGGTTGTTGTAGCTGCCGTCGAGGGTCTTGCTGCCGGTGCCGCGGTAGTCACCGCCCACCTTCAGCGCCTGGGCGGGAATGACCGGGTTGAAGGTGCAGTTGTCCACCGTGGAGACCAGTGCGCCGTTGAGATAGCATTTCACGGTATCGGTGGTCTCATCGAAGGTGAAGGCCACATGAACCCATTCGTCCTTGCGCAGATCCACACCGGAAATGATGACGCTCTGGGTATCCGGGTTCTGACCTCTGCGGCCCTGCTGCCAGTACAGGCGGGGCTGGCCGTTCTCATAAACCTCGAAGTTGACATAAACAGACTTCCCAGCAGCGTGACGAGCCACAGCGGAATACTGGCGAGGAAGCCCACATCCTCAATCGCCGTAATGATTTCAGGCGGCAGAGCCGCCGATGCGTTTGTGATACCGCCCACGCTGCTTGCTGCGGTGGCCACAATGCCGTTACATACATCGAAGATGTTCACCATCAAATCCATGCCGTAAGTGATACCCAGCTTGGCAAGGATAAAGTATATAAAATGCTTGAACACATACTCCGGGCGCTGAAAGTCCCGGAAGGTTGCAGAGCTTTTGAAAATGCTGATGGCAAGGAATAGCACCAGCAGTCCGTAGCCGATGGCTTGCATGGCTCCATTGATGGTCGTTACCGTACTCCAGATCGTGCCGCCCTTAAAGGTCTGGGGCGACTCTGTCAGCAGCGTCCACATCTCTGCCAGCTTGTCATTCCATGTGGTCAACGCATTTTCCAAGTTGTCTACGATCCAGTTGTTGTCCACTTCACCACCTCCTTCATGCTACCGGGAGAATTGCCACCCGCAATTCTCCCGGTTTTCTTTTTAGATCGCACCAATGGCGGTCAGGATCTCCTTCGCAAAGGCAATCAGCAGGCCGCCGAACAGGCACAGAAAACCCTGCGTTCTCTGGCTGGCATCGTGGGACTGGATAGACATACCCACCTGCACAATGCCCCAGCCGAGGATAATGACGCCCAGCGCCTTGATGATGCTGAAAATGAAGTCAGAGAGGTTGTTGACGATGGTCAAAGGGTCGCTGCCCGCTGCAAATGCGGGCGTCGCAAGGACACAGAGCATCAGCACTGCTGCCGCGCCCGTCCAGTAGCCACGCTTCAGCAGCTTGCCGCGCTTATGGAGCTGCCGGGGCGTATCATTCTTCTTGTTCATTTTGAGAGTCCTCCATATCAATGAAATCATAATCGTCCAGCGCATGAAACTCGTAAGGAAGGTCGGGCAGCGCATAGTCCAGAGCCTCCTGCGGTTTATGCACATAGGGTTCCGCGCCGCCTGCCGCAGACTTCTTGAAGTTGGGGTGGCGCGTAATGTCGTATTTTTGATCCAGCACAGGCTTTTCGCCCCGGATCAGCAGAATGGCATCGTCGGTGTCCATCATGCGGATCTCATCGATCATCATCAGCTCACGCCCAGCCTGCTGATAGTTGGTGGAGCTGGAACCGTGCTGTCCTCTGGTCTGGCCCCGCGTCCGGGCGTCCAGCGTTTCCTTGCCCAGCAACTTGGATATGAACTCCA
>FR890930.1:5790-14649 GCA_000436875.1 Oscillibacter sp. CAG:155
CCGCCGCCCAGGAACAGCAGCGTGTCGCAGTTGCCGATGATCCCCTCCCATTCCTTTTCGTACAGCGCCTTGATGTTCTGGATGTTCTGCACGATGATGTTCAGCCCGATGTTGTAGCTGCGGCAGGTGGCAAGGATTTTGGGATAGCTGTCCGGCTGGGCCACATTCGCCCATTCGTCCTGAATGACCCGCACCGGCACGGGCAGGCGTCCGTTGTACTTCTCGTCTGCCCGGTAGTACAGCTCCTGAAAGCATTGGGTATAGAGCATACCGATGAGGTAATTCATACTGGCGTCGTTGATGGGGATGACGCAGAAGATCGCCCGCTTTCTTTCGCCCAGGGAGCCAAAATCCATATCGTCTTTGGCTGTCATAGCCGCATACTGCGGGATGTTGAACGCCGCCAGACGGACAGCGGCAGAAATGAGGATGGATTTTGCCGTCTTGCCGGCAGCTTGCTTGAACACCTTGTACTGCTTCACCGCAACATGATTGGGCTGTTCCTCCTCCAACGCCTGAAAGAGCAAGTCCAGCGGACTGCGGTAGCCTTCGTCCTCCTCGAGCACCTCGGCGTATTCCATCATGAATAGCATGGTTTCAAAATTCTGTTCCTCCGGTGGGGCTTCGCTCATGAGGTAGAGCATCAGGGCGGAGTCCAGGGCAATCTCGGCCTTCTCCCAGAAGGGGTCATTGCTGGACGCGTTTCTTGGTGTGGTGTTCTTGATGAGGTTGTCGATGAGCTTCAGCACATCTTTCTCATCCCGCAGATAGCGGAACGGATTGTAGCAATCCGATTGGCCGGGGTCGATCAGGTTAAACACCTTTATATCGTAGCCTTGCTCGATCAGCAGATGGCCGGTGGTACGCAGGATCTCGCCTTTGGGGTCTGTGATGAGGAAGGAGCAGTTGGCGCTCAGCACACCCGGCAGGCAGAAAAACCGGGTCTTACCGGAGCCGGAGCCGCCCACCACCAGAATGTTCAGATTGCGCCGGTGCTTGTGGCCGTCCATGCCGATGCAGACGCGCATGGTCAGGATGACATTTCCGTTCGGGTTGCCGGGGTCTTTATACTTCTGACACAGCGCCCTGGGGTCGCCCCACTTGGCGCTGCCGTATTCCTCGCCCGGTCGCCGGTTCTCGCGGCTGGAATAATACAAGCCAATGGCCATGCCGTAGCAGCAGAGGGCAATCGCCATGAATTTCAGCGTGTGCGCCGTCCAGCGGATGGCAAAGGGGCGCTCCAGCAGACTGCTGAAACGCCCCATCAGGTCGAATATGGTCATGCCGTCCTCATAGCCGGTGGCAAGCAGCGCCGCCAGCCACAGGACGGGTATCACAAGTGCCGCCCACATCGGGGCAGCACTGCGAAAGCTGCGATTTGGCTTCATACCATCAATAGCCGGTCTTGGGCAGTGTTACCGTTGTCTTGGCATAGACGCCGGTCAGGGTGCGGGAAACCGCCTGAATCCACTGCCCGTTATACAGGCCACCTACATCAGCCACATTGACAAGGCTGCTGCCACCCGACAGTCCCTTTGCAACGGTGCCGCTGATGGCGGGCGTTTCCACCTGGGCAAAGCCAGCCTTGACCTGTCCGAACACGAACATGACCTCTGTGATGCGCTCGTTGGACGCCAGCTTCAGAATGGCGGGACGGGCATCCAGCACATAGTTTTTGCTGGTGGAGAGGTTGTCTGCCAGAGTGCGGTAGCTGCTGCCGGAGAGATTGGTCTTATAGACCACCTTGTAGGAAAGCTGCTGGTTGTAGGTGCCGGTGACAATGCTGTTCAGCGTCATCTGACCGGGCAGCGTAGAGCGTATCTTTCTTGTAAAGATAGGCAAGCGCATCTATGAGTTTGATGTGATGAATGCGCCCTGTCGGGGTATCTACTACTTTATAGGGAATTTCTCCCCGACGCTCTAAATTATAAGCGGTTTTGTGGCATACTCCGCACACTTCGCAGAATTGCTTCTGCGTGATGTACTCCGGATATGCCGCGACAATCTCCGGATAGTGGTTCAACAAATTCATTTCAGTTCTCCCTTCTGCTAATTGCCGACAGCAGAGAAAACCGATTATCCTCGAAGATCTGGTCTATCCAATCTTCTATCTTTTTTCTTTTTTGGCCCGCTTTTTTCAAAAATCGCGGAACTGGCTTCCGTGCCAGATTTTCTTGCGGTGAATGTCCGAAAAGTCTTGATTTTTCAATGGTTTTGAGGGATAGTAAATGCCAAGTACTGCTTCGATGTGCTCGTATGTGCAACAGATTCGAAATCCGGTAGGCGCCGCAAGGCGTGCGGGGGTTCAAATCCCTCCATCTCCGCCACAAAAATAACCACGCCTTTCGGTGTGGTTATTTTTATGGGTACCGTAGGAATTAAAATGCTCGGGCGGAATGAGTCCGCCCTGCGCCAAGGGTTTCGCCTGCAGCGAAAACACTTGCACAGCGCAAAAGCACCGCCCTACCGTGTGGGGTCCCGGAGCTGCGTGTCATCAAAAGCGTTCGCCAGTTTCAAACCGGAGCAAGCATTTTTATGCTTGCTCCGATTTTTTTGCAGCAAGGATGCCGGGAGCAGGAGCTCCTGGCATCTTTGCTGCGCTGCGGATCACGATTCATGCATCCAGTCCACCCAGGACTTGGCAAAGAGATTGTCCTTGAGACAGACGAAATAAAACGCTCCGCTCATCGGCACCTCCGCCAGATCAAACCGGGCCAGCGTTCCGGCCTTCAGCTCCTGCGCCACCACCGGGGCGTACAAAAACGAGACCCCAAGTCCGTCCACGACCAGGGACTTGATGGTGGAAAAATCGCTGATGGTGACCACGCTGGAAAAGCTGTCCAGCGTGTAATTTTGGCGGTGCAGTGCCTCTTCAAAAATTGCCCGGGTGCCGGAGCCGCTTTCCCGCAGGATCAGACGCTCCCCCACCAGTTCATCCAGGGGAACCGATCTTCCGGCCAGCCGGTGCCCCGGCGCGCAGACCCCGAAAAAATCCTCCCGCTGGCAGAGTTGGGCGTCATAACGGCTGCGGTCAAAGAAGCCTTCCACCAGCACGAAATCCAGCCGTCCCGCCTCCAGTTCCCGCAAAAGCACCTGCGTATTGTCCACCATCAGGGAAAACGAGGCATCCGGTTGAGCGCGCAGAAAGCGCTCGATCTTCGGGGCGATGATGAATTCCCCAATGGTCTTGGAGGCCCCTACCCGCAGGGAAACCGGGACCGGCGACGCCATGGCGTTCTCCACCTTTCGGCTGTTATAGGCCATGGACCGGGTAAACTCCAGCAGACGCAGCCCCGCCTCCGTCAGCCGGAGTACCTTGCCCTCGTAAGAGAAGAGACGGCAGCCGTAGTGGTCCTCCAGATAATGGATGTGATGGGTCACTGCCGGCTGTGTCAGACACAGCCGCTCCGCAGCCCGAGTGTAATTCATGGTCTCGCACACAGCGAGGAACGTATTCCAGCGAGGGTCCAGCATATGGCATCACCTATTATTTCATTTTATTGTTCTATAATAAATCTTCATTTTATTTTATCGCTGACCTGGTCTATAATCAAGACTGCCAAGCAAAATATGGTTTGAAAAGGGAGAAATTAGAAATGGAATTTGTAAAAAGAACCGGTCCCGGCCTGCTGCTGTGCCTGATCCTGGCCATTCCCAGCTGGCTGCTGGGCCACGCGTTCCCGGTGATCGGCGGACCGGTCTTCGCCATTTTGATGGGTATGGTGCTGTCCCTGGTGCTCCGGGACAGGACGCGTTATCAGGCAGGCATCGCCTTCACGTCCAAGAAGATTCTGCAATATGCGGTCATTCTGCTGGGGTTCGGACTGAATCTCTCGGAGATCGCCAAGGTGGGTGCCCAGTCCCTGCCCATCATCTGCACCACCATTACCGTCTCGCTGCTGATTGCCTTCTTTCTGCGCAAGCTGTTGGCCATGCCCTGCAACATCTCCGTGCTGGTGGGCGTGGGCTCCTCCATCTGCGGCGGCAGCGCCATCGCCGCCACGGCTCCTGTCATCGGCGCGGATGACGAAGAGATCGCTCAGTCCATTTCCGTCATCTTCCTCTTCAATATTCTGGCGGCGCTGCTGTTCCCCACACTGGGCGGAGCCATGGGGATGAGCAATGAGGGCTTTGGTCTCTTCGCGGGAACTGCCATCAACGACACTTCCTCCGTCACAGCGGCGGCCTCCACCTGGGATACCCTCCACGGCACCAACGGCGCGGTGCTGGAATATGCCACCATTGTCAAGCTGACCCGGACCCTAGCTATCATCCCCATTACACTGGCGCTGGCCTTCTGGCGGACCTGGCAGGCCAAGCGGGGCGGCAGCGCATCCAACGGTTCCTTTGACATCAAGAAGGTCTTCCCCTTCTTTATTCTCTTCTTCGTCCTGGCTTCCGTCATCACTACACTTTCCACCATGGCGGGTGTGGACGCCAGCCTGTTCCAGCCTTTCAAGGAGCTCTCCAAGTTCTTCATCATTCTGGCCATGGCGGCCATCGGCCTCAATACCGACCTGGTGAAGCTGATCAAAACCGGCGGCAAGCCCATCTTCATGGGCGTGTGCTGCTGGGTGGGCATCACCTGTGCCAGCCTCCTTATGCAGCATTTCCAGGGCCTTCTGTAAGTTTTCCACACACTGTTAACAAATAGAAAGGAAGCGGATCTATCATGTACGACATCATTATCATCGGAGCGGGTCCTGCGGGCATCAGCGCAGGCATCTATGCAGTCAGCCGCGGCAAGCGGGCGCTGGTCCTGGAGAAGGGCCAGGTAGGCGGCATCATCGGCAAAGTGTCCACCGTCACCCACTACACTGCCATTGAAACCCGAGAGACCGGCGCCACCTTTGCCGCCCGGATGAAGGAGCAGGCACTCCGGTCCGGTGTGGAGATCGTCTACGCCAACGTCACCGGCGTAACGCTGACCGGCGAAGTCAAGACCGTCACCACCGATAAGGGCACCTACGAGGCCAAGCGGGTGATTCTGGCAAACGGCGGCACGCCCCGCAAGCTGGGCATCCCCGGCGAGGCAGAGCTGACCGGCAAGGGCATGGGCATGAACGCTGCCCGGGACGGCGCCGCTTACACCGGAAAGAACATCTATGTTGTGGGCGGTGCGGACGGTGCGGTAAAAGAGGCGCTGTATCTCGCCTCTTTCGCCAAGCAGCTGACCATCATCCACTTTGAAGATCAGCTGGGCTGCATCGCGGAGTTCCGGCAGAAGGTGGCCGCCGCCGGGAACATCAAGCTGCGTCTGGCCTCCCGGCTCCATGCCGTCTATGGCCAGGACCAGGTGGAGCGGCTGGAGATTGCCGATGAACATGACGGCCACATCGAAACCGTGGAGGACCCCGGCTGCGGCATCTTCGTGTATGCCGGCGTGGTGCCCAACACGGAGCTGTACACCGAGCTGACCCTGGAGAACGGCTACATCCCAACCAATGAAAAGATGGAGACCGCCATCCCCGGTGTTTACGCCGCAGGTGACATCCGGGTCAAGCAGGTCCGGCAGGTGGCCACTGCCGGGGCGGACGGCGCCATCGCCGCCATCAACGCCGCCATGTGACGGGCAGTCGCAATTTCCCACAACGATTCAACAGGGAGGCACACAAGAGCGTGTGCCTCCCTGTCTGCTGTTTTCTCTCAAAAACACGCACCCCCGGAGGCGCCGACAGTGCCTCCGGGGGTGCATCATAACTCTGTTTTCTTACTTACACTGCGGCTACCGCGCGGGCCGGTGCGCCGGAGAATCCCTGGAGACGGATGGGGAACGCCATCAGATAGCAATTTCCGCGCTCCGTCAGTTCGTCGGGAATGTTGATCTCTTCCAGAATCCAGATTCCAGCGGAAAGCAGCGCCTCATGGCAGGGACGCCCCGTTCCTTCGTACCAGCCGCCCATGCTCATGGTATCAATGCCGACACCCTTGATGCCCTTAGCCTTGAGCCATTCCGCAGCACTGCCGGTCAGATAGGGCCAGTCATACATGTACTCCTGCTCCATGCTGCGCTTGGGGCCCCAGCCGGTGGCAAAGAGCACGATGCTCCCCTGCTGAATCCGGTCCTTGTACGGCTCCAGGTGGGACACCTCAATGCCCTCCTTGGCGTGGATGATCCCCCGCAGATCCACGATCACGGCGTCTCCCTGGAACAAGGAGACATCCAGCCGGTCGATGGTCGTTCCGTCGGGATAGAAGTGGAACGGCGCATCCAAATGGGTTCCGGTATGGCTGTTGAGCCGGATCTGTTCGGCATTGAAACAGTCCTTGTCATAGGACGCCTCATACTTCACCAGCGTGGGTTCATAGGTCGGCCACCCCGGGCAGTGATCATATACCGGCTGAGACAGGTCGTAAAATTTTGTAAACTGTGCCATCTCAATTCGCCTCGTTCTTAATCTTCCGTCAGAGCGACTTCCACCAGCGTGTCGTACACTTCGTCGATGTTGTCTTTGGTCACCAGCAGCGTATCCAGGGTGATCTCCTTTTCCACCTCTTCACCGGCCAGGTAAGAAACCACGGACTGGGCGGCATAGCGGCCCATCAGAACCGGCTGCTGAGCGGAGGTACCCGCGACCTTGCCTTCCCGGATGGCCTCCACGATTTCAGGAGAGCAGTCAAACGCGGCAACCAGCACGTCGCTTCTGCCGGCGGCTTCCAGTGCAGACACAGCGCCCATGGTGGGGTCCTCAGCGTGGCAGAAGATGGCGCCCAGGTTGGGATGTGCGGTGATCAGGTCCTGTGCGTAAGTCTCGCCCTCGGAGCGGTTCACCTTTTCCATCTGCTTGAAGTCCACGTCCACCAGCTTGTTGGTGGCGATGCCCTCATCAAAGCCGTCCTTGCGCAGGACGCCATTGATCCGGGCCTGGTTCAGGGTGATCTGCGCCACCTCGGTACCGGCTTCCAGCTGGGAGGCAATGTACTCGCCGATAGCCTTGCCGCCGGCCAGGTTATCGGTGCTGATATAGGAGACATACTCGCCGGAGTCAGTGCCGATGTCGCAGATGACCACAGGCACGCCGGACTCCTCCGCCAGGGACAAAACAGACACGCAGGACGCGCTGTCAGTGGGGGAGATGACGATGGCGTCCACCTGCTTGGTGATGGCATCCTGGGCATTGGACATCTGGGTGTTGGCATCATCCTTGGAGTCGTAGGTCACGCATTCGATACCGGATTTGGACAGTTCGTCCTCCACACCATGGCGCACATACCGCCAGAAGGGAACATCCAAAGAGGGGGTCAGATACGCTACCTTGGCAGAAGCGGTATCGCCGTCACCGCTGCCGCCCTCCTGGGCGTCGCTGCCGCAGCCGGCCAGCAGCCCAACCATCATCGTCGCGCAGAGCAAGAGTTCCAGTGCTTTCTTCATTTCATTTTCCTCCTTTTATTTGCTGCTCTTTTTAACCTTCAGCTTCGACAGTTTCTCCGCCAGCACGGCCACGACGATTACCGCGCCGATCGCAGTTCCCTGCCAATAGGGGTTCACTCCCAAAATGTTGAGGGCGTTGCGCAAAAAGCCCACCAGGAACACACCGATGATGGTGCCCCACAGCGTTCCCTTGCCGCCGCTCATGCTGGTTCCGCCGATGACGGCCGCCGCAATGGCGTCCATCTCCATGCCGTCGCCATAGGTGGCGTCGCAGGCCATCAGGCGGCTGGTCATGATCCAGGCTGCCAGACCGCACATCAGTCCGGAGATCACATAGGCCATCATGACGTTGAACTTGACGTTGATGCCGGTCAGTCTGGCGGATTCGGCGTTGGAGCCGATGGCGTACAGGAACCGGCCATACTTGGTTTTGCCCATGATCCAGATGAAAATGGCAAACATTCCAAAGATAAAGAGGATGTACACAGGGAAGGAGCCGCCGATCTTGCCCTTGCCCAGGACGCTGTACACCTCCGGGAACTTGGAGGCGGTGTTGGCGTTGGAAATCACGTAGTCCAGGCTTCGGCAGATCTGCATCGTGCCCAGTGTCACAATGAAGGCCGGCAACTGCAGATATCCGATGAAAAATCCGTTGACCAGGCCCACCAGCATACCGACCAAGAGGATCACAACTACACCCAGCAACACGTTCTGCGTGTTCATCAGCACCATGCAACCGATCATGCCGGACAGGCCCAGTGTGGCGCCTACTGACAAATCAATGCCGGAAGTGATGATGACGATGGTCATGCCGATGGCCAAAAGCGCCGTGGAGGACACCTGGCTCATCACGTTCATGATGTTCTTTGTCGTCAGGAAGTAAGGGGATGCAAAACTCAGCACCACGAAAAACACCACAAAAATCGCCAGCATGGACAACTCTGTCTTATACTCCCTGACAATTCTCTTTCCCATGCCGCCCTGCAACGTCTGCTCTTTTTTCATGGCTTCTCAACTCCTATGGTAGAATAATATCCGATTTTTTCCTCCGTGGCGTCCTGTGCCGCCAGCTTGGCCGTTACCTGACCTTCCCGCATCACGTAAATCGTATCGCAAACACCCATGACCTCGGGAATCTCCGAAGAGACAATGATGATGGCCATTCCCTGGGCGGCGAGGCCGCGCAAAATCGCGTAAATATCCGACTTGGCGCCGATATCCACACCGCGGGTGGGTTCGTCAATGATCAAAACCCTGGGATTGAGTAAAATCCACTTGGCCAGCAGCACTTTCTGCTGGTTGCCGCCGCTGAGGCTCTTGACCAGAAGGTCAATGTCCGCGGTTTTGATCTCCAGTTTGCGGATCATCTCATTGCAGTCCTGCTCCGCCGCCCGCTGGTTCAAAATGGGTCCGCCCCGTGCGGCCAGCTTGGCAAGGCCGATGTTTTTCAGAACGCTCAGCTCCTGAATAAGTCCCTCGCTCTTCCG
>FR890930.1:14668-19245 GCA_000436875.1 Oscillibacter sp. CAG:155
CGCTCTTCCGGCCCCCCGGCACAAAGCCAAGTCCCGCCGCGATGGACGCCCGAATACTCTTGCCGGTGATCTCCTTTCCGTCCACCAGCACCTGTCCTGCGTTCCGGGGATCGACGTTGAAGATTGCCCGCATCAGCTCAGTACGTCCGGCACCCACCAGGCCCGAAAAACCGGCGATTTCGCCCTGCTGCACCTGGAAGGAAATATCCTGCACATAGTTGTTCTGGTCTGTGATCCCCCGGGCCTCAAAGACCACGGGGCCCTCCCGCCAGTCCGGTCTTTCGGTGGTATCTCCGGCACCGTAGAGGTCCTTGACCTCCCGGCCCACCATGGCGCGGATCAGCTCGTCCTGTGCAAGGCCCGCCGTATCCACACCCTTGAGGATCAGCCGTCCATCCCGCAGGACCGTAATCCGGTCGGAAATTTCGTAGATCTCGTTGATCTTGTGGGAGACGATGATAAAGCCCACGCCCTCGGCCTTGAGTTTGCGGACAATGTCAAAGAGGATCTCGATCTCCTTGACGGAAAGGGATGCCGTTGGTTCGTCCAAAATGATGACCCGGGCCTGTGTGGACACCGCCTTGAGGATCTCAATGACCTGCATCTGCGCCACGGAAAGCTGGGATACCTTTGCGTACGGATCAATGGAGTTTTCCATGCCGAACAGCGCCAGCAGCGTCCGCGTCTTGTCCGCCATGGCCTTCTTATCCGCCACAAATCCGCAGCGGTAGTAGGTCTTGTCTGCCAGGAAAATATTTTCTGCAATCGAGAGATCCGGCAGCAAACTGAATTCCTGCGTCACGATGGAAACACCGTGGTCCACCGCTTCCCGCACGCTGGAAAAGCTCTCCACCTTTCCATTCACCTTCAGCTCTCCGCCATCCGATTGGTAGATTCCGGCGATGATCTTGGAAAGTGTGGACTTTCCGGCGCCGTTTTCTCCCATCAGCGCGTGAACCTCTCCCTGCCGCAGCTCAAAGTCGATACCCTCGATCGCCACCACACCGGAGAATACTTTCTTGATGTTTGTGGCTTGTATCAGGATCTCACTCACGCCTCTCACCCCTTCTGCCGGCCGCAGCCTGTCGTTTGTTTATAAAAAAACTATAGCACGGCCCGTTTTTTTGTGCAAATATCTAAAAAGCATGCGTATCCATAGATTCAATCTATGGATACGCACCTCACATGCGCCGCCGCTCAGTCCGGATTCAGCGTTCGCAGATATTGCTTTGCCAGGGGGCGCAGAACCGTGCCCGCCTTTTTGATCCAGCCCACCCGCAGCGGCTTGACATCCTCCAGCGGGCGGGTAATGATATTGTATTTACTCAGCTCTCCCGCCATCAGCGGGAGTCCCACCGCACAGGCCCAGGTGGATGTGAGCACCTGCGCCAGCATCAGTCCGTCGTTGACGGTGATCTGGCGATCCGACTGAAGCAGCAGCACCCCCTCCTCCGAAAAAAGGGCGGTCCCGCTGTTCCCCCGGTCATAGGACGCCAGGGGATAGGGGTCCAGGTCCGGCCTTCCCAGCCGCTCTTTTTCCGCCAGAGGGTGGTCCGCCCGCAGCAGCACACAGGGGGCGGTGTGGGTAATGGCGTAAAACTCCAGCTCCTCATTGTCCAGTTCCCGAAGAATCATAGGCTCCTTCTCATCGGCAAAGTGCAAAAAGCCGATCTCGCTGCGGCCCGCCGCCACGTCCGCAATCACATCCTGCATCCGACCCTCCAGGAATTTGGCGTTGTAATACGGTTCCTCCAGCTCCCGCAAAAAGCGGGCAAACGCGGCCCCCGCCAGTGAAAAGTGCTGCATGCTGACGGAAAACACCTTCCGCTCCGGACGTTTTTCCACGTACTTCGCCTGTACTGCCGCCATCTGATCGAAGACCGTCCGGATATCTTCCAGAAATTCCCCGCCCCGCTCCGTTACCGTCACGCCGGACCGGCCCCGCTCAAAGATCCGAAATCCCACCTCTTTTTCCACAGATTGGATCGCGTGGGTCAAACTGGGCTGCGCCACATAGAGCTGCTTTGCCGCCTCACTGATGGATGCGCAGTTGGCCACCATCAGCAGATACTGAATTTCCTTAAGGGTCATATCGCTCCTTTCCCTGCACGCTGATACACCATGACCGGCCGGGCGTCCTCTGTCAGATCCACACGGCTGGACGCCTCATGGCCTTCGATCATCTCGCTGAGATACCGCCGCACGGCCACCCGGGACATCCCCACGATTTCAGCCAGCTCCTCCGCCGTAAACGCCCGTTCCGGGCAGGCATCCAGGCAATCCAGAAGCATCTGGTAGTCGTGGGCTTTGAGTCCCTTGCGCTCAAGACGTTCCTGACGGGAGAGTTCCTGCTCCTTCAGACCACTGGAAAAGAGCGCGTCAATCCCCTGCTGATCCAGTCCGCTCATGGCGTTGATCACCTGGCGGCGCTGTACAAAGCGCTCCAGTGCCTTGGCAAAGCGGTCCCCCGCAAAGGGCTTGAGCAGGTAATCCACCACACCAAAGGGCAGCACCTCCCGGATATTTTCCGCGTCGTTCACCGCTGTCACAACGATCACATCCACCTGGAGATTTTCCTTGCGCAGGCGGTATAAAAATTCCTTTCCGTTCATTTTGGGCATGAACAAATCCAGCAGGATCAGATCTACGGGATTGAGCCAGATATAGTTGAGCGCCTCCTGCCCATTGGAGAAGATCGCCTTGACCTGAAACTCCGGATTCCGCTCCACATACTCCTTGGTCCCCCGGGCGATCTCCGGCTCGTCTTCTACAATGATTACTCGGTACATGGCGTCTCCTGTTCCTCACGGCAGCGGAAAGACACCGTGATGGAGGTTCCCTCTCCCCGCTCTGTGTCTACCTCTACCGTACCGTCGTACTTCTCCACCAGTTCTTTGACCAAAAACAGTCCTGTTCCCCGCTGGGCGCCCTTTGTAGAAAAGTTCTTTTCGAATAAATGCTCCCGAACCTCCCCGGACATTCCCCGGCCGGTATCCGTCACAGTGAGAATCGTATACTGTTCGTCGATAAACAACCCCAGACCGATCTCCTTTACCCCTGCGCTGCTCTGGCGCAGTTCGTCAATGGCGTTTTGCAGCAGGTTTCCCAGCACTGTAACATAGCAGTCAAAGGACACTCCCCTGGTCAAATTTTTGCAGTAACTGTCCGCCTGGAGCTCCAGCTTGATCCCGCAGCTCCCGGCTTCCACCATTTTTCCGATGATAATGGCCGCGATACCGGTGGATTCGATCTCCTTGGTGACCTTCGCGATATTGACGGAGGCCGCCCCCACGTGATTGATGATAAAGTTTTTCGCCTCGGTGGCATCCTGCTGCTCCAAGTACCCCAGAATCAC
This sequence comes from Oscillibacter sp. CAG:155, assembly GCA_000436875.1. Taxonomy (GTDB): domain Bacteria; phylum Bacillota; class Clostridia; order Oscillospirales; family Oscillospiraceae; genus Oscillibacter. Next base: position 18,024 of record FR890930.1, read on the forward strand.
ATGGAGCTTGTTGTTGAACTCATGGTTGAACGAGCGCAGCGTGTCCACCATCTGGTTGGTCTCCGTCAGCTCCTGGGCCAGACGCCGGACCTCCGTCACGTTCCGGGAAATCGACGCCGCGCCGATCAGCCGGCCGTTTTCATAGACAGGGATGCGGCTGGCCACATAATCCCCGCCATGAATATGGACGCTGATATTGTACTGCGCGGTCCCGGTCTCCAGCACATGCAGCAGCGCCGTCTCCGGAAAAATATCCTTCAGTGCCCCCTCATAGTGCAGCAGCCGTTCCGAACAGCCCAGCATCTTCAAAAATGCCTTGTTCATCATGATCACTTCACCCTTGAGGTTGATGGCCACGATGGCCTCGTCCAGTGCATCCAGCACTTCGTTGCGCTCATCAGCCAGACGGCGATATTCCTCTACCCGCCGGCCCTGGAGGACCCGCAGCGTCCGGCGGCGGATGGAGATGGACACAAAGATCCCCAGAAACGCCGTGCCAAACGAAATAGCGACATAGCCGTACAGCAGATGCTGCATATCCTCCGCCGAGGACTGGTGAAATACCGACAAGATCACATAGCCCAGCAGGTCCCCAGCCTGGTTTTTCACCGGGGCATAGGCCATCTCCAGTTCGTATCCGGTACGGGCCACCGTAACGATGTAGGGCCCCTCTCCCGCCAGCACCCGGTCTTCGCCGCCGAAGCGGAGCGTCCGCCCTATAAATGCCCGGTTTGGGTAATAAAGGCAGGTATTTTCCGTATCGCATACCGCCACAAAATCCAGGTTCGCGATGGATTTGATGTAGATATTCAGATAATTGCTCAGATACTCGTCGCCCACACCGGTCTCCAGGGATTCCACAACATTTTTTGCCCGCGTCAGTGTGGTGCACTCTTCCAGCAGTTCCTCTTCCTGCTGGCGGTTGTTGCGGCTCAGCGTCACGGAGATCATCAGCACCAGACAAAGCGCCGCCGTCACTACAATCCCAAAAATTTGAAAGAGATAGAGCTGTTTTTCAATATCCATCCGCTTTTTCAGCATGTCTCTTCTTCCCCCTCGCCGTCAGTTTCCCAGCATCCAGCCGCACAAACGCCCGGGAATCTTCAACAGGTCCCCGGGCCGCCTGTACCGTGTCGATTTTTGTCATTATAGCACAGGGCAGGCCCAATTGTCACCCAGCGTCTGCCCGGATAGGCAGCAAGAGCCGCCGGAGCAAAGCTCC
>FR890931.1:0-18438 GCA_000436875.1 Oscillibacter sp. CAG:155
AGCCCGATCAAAGTCGAACTGCAATCCCTTATTTAGTTTTTTTGAGGTGACCGTTGTAACGCAACCTTAGGAGGCGACCGCTCTATCCAACTGAGCTACGGGGGCTTATATGAGAGGATACTTTTCTCATTTTACCCGCTTTTAAGCGGCGTGTCAATGCAAAGACAGGCTGCCGCAGAAAGCACCGGGAGCTGCCGCTTTTCGACAGCTCCCGGTGTGGGGGCCCGCCTCTTTACTCGATCACCCGCACGCGGATGACGTTGGGCAGGTGCTTGACGTCCTCGATCACATCGTCGGCTACCTTGGAGCCCAGGTCTACCATGGTATAGGCATAATCGCCCTTGGATTTGTTGCTCAGGTTTTCCACATTCACGCCGTCCTTGCTGAGGAGCGTGGTGATGTTGGCCAGCATGGCAGGCACATTTTTATGGATGATGCACATGCGCATCACGCCGCTGCGTTCCATGGAGACGCTGGGGAAGTTTACGGAGTTGCGGATATTGCCGTTTTCCAGATAATCCTTCAGTTGGTCCACTGCCATGATGGCGCAGTTCTGCTCGCTCTCCGGCGTGGAAGCGCCCAGATGGGGCATAGCCACCACATGGGGAGCACCCACCAGACGGTTGTTGGGGAAGTCGGTGACGTAGGTGGCCACCCGGCCGGTGTCCAGCGCCGCCAGCATGGCGTCATCGTCCACGATCTCACCCCGGGCCAGGTTGATGAACCGGACACCCCGCTTCATGGCGGAGATAGCCTTCTCGTCGATCATGTGGGCGGTCTTTTCCGTGTAATGGATGTGGATGGTGATATAATCTGCCCGTTTGTAAAGTTCATTGATATCCTTGACCACATGGATGTGCCGGTCCAGCCGCAGCGCCGCATCCACAGACAGGAAGGGATCGTAGCCATAGACGTCCATGCCCATGTCCAGGGCCACGTTGGCCACCAGAGAGCCGATGGCGCCCAGGCCGATGACGCCCAGCGTCTTTTTGAAAAGCTCCGGGCCTACGAAGGCGGACTTGCCCTTTTCCACAACGGTGGTGATATCCACGCCGGATTCCACCTGCTGGCGGACCCACTGAATGCCGCCGTCCACATCACGGGAGCCAATCAGCATGGCGCACAGCACCAGTTCCTTGACCGCGTTGGCGTTGGCGCCGGGGGTGTTGAACACCGCAATGCCGGACTCGGAGCAGCGGTCGATGGGGATGTTGTTGACGCCCACGCCGGCTCTGGCGATGGCCAGAAGGGAAGCGGGGAAGGGGTAATCGTGGAGCTTGGCGGAGCGGACGAGGATGCCGTTCTCGTCGGTCTCGTTGTCGGAGTAGGTGTAGTGCTCCGGCTCCAGCCGGTTCAGGCCCATGGGAGAGATCTTGTTGAATGTTTTGATGCGATACATGGCACAATGCCTCCTGGGTGGTCCCAGCGGACCACAATACTTGCGGGGGAACGTGCGGCGCTGGCGCCGCTTCACCTCGCAGCACCTTTATTATAGAAAAGGGACGGGACGGGTGCAATACGCGAAAGAGCGAAAATCCCCGGCACCGGGCGGGGATTCTTTGTGGAAAAGGCAGGCGTCCGGCAGCCACGGACACCCGTGGATAAAAAGAAACGCAAAACTTCGAAAAAACGGAAACTTTTCTATTGAAATACGCAAAAAAGCGGAATATAATATCAAAATGTATGCGAAGAAACGAGAGAAGCACTCGACGGAAGTGGCAGGGCGCAAGCCCTTGCGGCACTGCCGCATAGAAGGAGAGAAAAAGTATGCAGAATGAACACCTGAGAAACGTTGCCATTATCGCCCACGTTGACCACGGAAAAACCACCCTGGTGGACCAGATGCTCAAGCAGGGCGGCGTGTACCGGGAAGGACAGGAGACCGTGGACCGGGTCATGGACTCCGGCGATCTTGAGCGGGAGCGCGGCATCACCATCATGGCCAAGAACACCGCGATTCGGTATAAGGATGTGAAGATCAACGTCGTGGACACCCCGGGCCATGCCGACTTCGGCGGCGAGGTGGAGCGCATCCTAAAGATGGTCAACGGCGTCATTTTGCTGGTGGACGCCGCGGAGGGCCCCATGCCCCAGACCCGCTTCGTGCTGAGCAAGGCGCTGGAGCTGGGCCACCGGGTCATCGTGGTGGTCAATAAGATCGACCGTCCCGACCAGCGCATCCACGAGGTCATCGACGAGGTGCTGGAGCTGCTGATGGATCTGGACGCCACGCCTGAGCAGCTGGATTCCCCCATGCTGTTCTGCTCTGCCCGGCAGGGCATCTGCTCCTATTCCCCCGATGTGCCGGGAACGGACCTCAAGCCCCTCTTTGAGACCATCCTGGAATACATCCCTGCGCCGGAGGCGGACAAGGACGCTCCCTTCCAGATGCTGGTCAGCTCCATTGACTACAACGACTTCGTGGGCCGGATCGCCATCGGCCGCATCGAGCGGGGCACGCTGAAGCAGAACCAGGAAGTTGCTCTTTGCAATTACCACGACCCCGAGGCAGTGCTGCGCAAAGCCAAGGCCACTGCCATCTATGAGTTTGAGGGTCTGACCCGGCAGGCGGTCACCGAGTCCACCGCCGGCAACATCATCGCCATGAGCGGTATCGGTGATGTGACCATCGGCGATACCATCTGTGCACCGGACTGCGTGGAGGCACTGCCCTTCGTGAAGATCTCCCGGCCCACCCTGGAGATGACCTTCTCCGTCAACGACTCCCCCTACGCCGGCCGGGAGGGCAAGTTCGTCACCTCCCGCCAGCTGCGGGACCGTCTGTACCGGGAGACGCTGCGGGACGTGTCCCTGAAGGTCAGCGACACCGACCGGGATACCGCCTTCAACGTGGCAGGCCGGGGCGAGATGTCCCTTTCCATCCTCATCGAGACCATGCGCCGGGAAGGCTATGAGTTCCAGGTATCCCCCCCGCGGGTGCTCTACCAGGAGATCGACGGCAAGAAGTGCGAGCCCATCGAGCGTCTGGTGGTGGACGTGCCCGCCGAGAGCGTGGGCGCCGTCATCGAGAAGCTGGGCCAGCGCAAGGCCGACATGGTGGAGATGACTCCTGTGGGCGACCGGATGAAGGTGGAGTTCCTGGTGCCTGCCCGGGGCCTCTTCGGCTACCGCAACGACTTCCTCACCGACACCAAGGGCGAGGGCATTATGGCCTCCGTGTTTGACTCCTATGCGCCTTACAAGGGCGATATCCAGCGCCGGGGTATGGGCAGCCTGATCTGCTCCGAGACCGGCGAGTCCATCACCTACGGCCTCTACAATGCCCAGGAGCGGGGCACGCTCTTCATCGGCGCCGGCGTGCCGGTGTACGAGGGCATGGTCATCGGCGTGGCCAGCCGGGGCGAGGACATCACCGTCAACGCCTGCAAGAAAAAGCAGCTGACCAACACCCGTGCCTCCGGTTCCGATGACGCGCTGCGTCTGGTGCCCCCCAAGCAGATGAGCCTGGAGCAGTGCCTGGAGTTCCTGGCGGACGACGAGCTGCTGGAGGTCACTCCCAAGAGCCTGCGCATCCGCAAGGCCATTTTGAACCACGAGCAGCGGATGAAGGCCATGCACGGCAAGAAGTAAATCCTGTCACTCCCCAAATGCCCGGACAAACTGTCCGGGCATTTTTTCCACCGACGGCACGGAACATGTGGAAAAAAACTCCCGGCATTGCGGGAACTTTTCTCGCCCCCGGGCGTCTATAAAAGCAAACGGAGGATGTCTCCGAAAGACATGGGAAAGGACGAACGGATATGAAGAAACGACTGATGCGATGCCTCTCTCTTCTCCTTTGCGCAGTGCTTTTGAGTGTGCCCGCCCTGGCGGCGGAGCCGGCGGCTGCGGAGACTGCCGGGCGGGGGCCTGTCCGGGTGTGGGGTACGGTGACATGGCTGGACAATGGGGGACTGCTGGTGGAAAACTCCAATACCAGTGATCCTCTGCACGAGGTCATCCTCCATGGGGAGTCCATCATCTGCCTGGACGCCGTCACCGGGGAGCCCATGGACCTGGAGCAGATCCAGGACGGCGACACCATTTACGCCTGGGTGGGGTCTGCCATGACCATGAGCCTGCCGCCCCAGGCCACAGCGCAGGTGATCGTAGCGAACATCCCTGCGGATTACGCCGTGCCCCAGTATTATGAAATCGCCTCGGTGACGCCTCAGGCCATGATTGCCATCTATCCGCCTCCGGCCCTCACCTGGACGGAGGTCACCGCCACCGACGGCACCACGCTGCGCATCACCGATCAGGCGGAGCTGACGCCCTACCGGACCAAGAATATCGTCCGGCTGGAGGACCTGATCCCCGGAACGGGCATTCTGGTGTGGCCCGACGCCCAGGGGCAGCCGGAGCGGGTGCTGGTGTTCCCCTACGCCTACCAGGGATATGTGAGCGTGACGGAAGAGGGTTTGGTGATCGTCAACGGCGGCGTCCTGTCCCGGAAGGCCAAGGTCAGCCAGGACGGGGAGATGCTGCTGCCTGTCCGGGCGGCGGCAGAGATCCTGGGCCTGCAGGTGAAATGGGACCCGGCGCAGGGGGCTGTGGTCTCCCGGAACGGGGAAACCGTACTGACCGCCATGCCCGGCGGTACCATCCAGGGCATGGATGAGACCGGCACGGCCTATCAGGTCCCCGGTACCTGCGTTCTGGAAGCAGGGGTGACGTATCTCTCACAGACGGCACTGCTGCAGCTTTTAAACCTCTATCCTGCCGCATAAGTTTCCCGGCGCACAGCTGAGCAGCTGAGAAGAAGGCCGGACCGCATTCAGCGGTCCGGCCTTTTTTGGTTCCGGGATGCTGCGGCGGTTTACAGCGTATCCTGGACCAACTGCAAAACCTGGGTCTTGGTGAGCCCCTCGGCAGAGCGGATGGAGAAGATCAGGTTGTTCTTTGCCCAGACCGCCACCCGGATTCTGCCGTCCTGGCCTCGCCAGTGGACGGTGGTGCCGCCGGCATCCAGAGTGCCGCTTTCGGCATAGACGGTGTAGTCGCCGCTGTTGTCGCTGCTGGTGCCGTCGCCGCCCCGGCTGACCCGATAGCAGACCTCCTGCACATCATCGCTCCAGCGGATCTCCGCCATGGTGCCGGCGATATCCTGGTAGAGCGACACCTGGAAGCCTGCGGGGGCGTCGGGCACCGGGAAGTCAAAGCCCACGGCGCTGCGCAGCTGGGCAAGGGTCTCGTGCTGGTGCAGGGGATTGATGATCTGGGTGCCGCCGGTCTGGGAGATGGAGACCGTGCCGTCCGTGCCGATGGAGACGGTGCCCTCCCGGTTGCCCAGCAGCACCTGGAACAGCTCCGCCGGCACGTAGATGGTGCCGGGTTCCAGCATAGCGGGGGCGGCGCCCAGGGAGAAGGGAGCGCTCATGCCGATGGCCGTGGAGCTCACGGTCTGGTAGGTGTCCTTCCCCAGCGTCAGATCCATGTGGACCTGGCCGGTCTCCACCCGGGCGCCGGGCAGGGAGCCGTCCCAGGCCACGGTCCAGCCCAGAGCCTCGCTGACGGTCCGCAGGGGAACCATGGTCACCGCCTCCGCCCCGGAGACCGTCTTGCCGTTCACGGTGACACCGGCGGCCAGCGTGGGCAGGCACAACGAGGCGGAGAGGGCCAGCGCCAGCAAAATTGCAGAAACTCGTTTCATAATCAGCATCCTTTCTCGTGTGGATTCTATGAAATGAGACGGGGACGGGGCAAAAAAGTTCCCGCCGGGCGGAAATTTTTCCCCGCCTGCCAAAAGACGGCGGGGCGGTTGCGCGGGGAAGGACGGGCCGCTATAATGGAACCATCACAAATGAAACGGGAGGGAACTTGGATGGATACCCGCATGGAACACGACACCATGGGCACTGTGGCCGTCCCGGCGGACCGCCACTGGGGCGCCCAGACCCAGCGGAGCCTGGAGAACTTCAAAATCGGCGGTCAGCGCCAGCCCAGGGAGATCATCACCGCTTTTGCCTATTTGAAGGAGGCCTGCGCTTGGGCCAACGCATCGTGCGGCAAGCTGACGGAGGAGCAGGCCGACGCCATCGCCGCCGTGTGCGGCGAGATCCGGGCGGGGAAGTGGGAGGAGGAATTTCCCCTGGTGGTCTGGCAGACCGGCAGCGGCACCCAGACCAATATGAATGTCAACGAGGTCATTGCCCATCTGGCGGCGGAACGGGGCGTCTCCCTGCACCCCAACGACCAGGTCAACGCCTCCCAGTCCAGCAACGACACCTTTCCCTCGGCACTCCATATCGCCGCGGCCCTGGCGGTGGAGCGGGACGTGCTGCCGGCGGCGGAGCGTCTGGCGGCGGCCTTCCGAAAGCTGGAGGAGGCGTACCCGGACCTGATCCGTATCGGCCGCACCCATCTGCAGGACGCCACGCCGCTGAAATTCGCCCAGGAGGTCTCCGGCTGGCGGGAGCTGGTAGAAGCACCCTGCCGGATGCTGCGCACGGCGCTGCCGGAGCTGAGGCGCCTGGCCATCGGCGGTACCGCTGTGGGAACCGGCCTCAACGCCCCCAAGGGATTTGACGAGATGGTCTGCAAGCAGCTTCAGGAGCTGACCGGTACCGCCTTCACCCCCGATGCCAACAAGTTCCACGCCCTCACCAGCAAGGACGCCCTGGTGTTTGCCCACGGGGCCCTGAAGGCTCTGGCGGCAAACCTCATGAAGATCGCAAACGACATCCGCTGGGAGGCCAGCGGTCCCCGCTGCGGCATGGGGGAGCTGCGCATCCCGGAAAATGAGCCGGGTTCGTCCATCATGCCGGGGAAGGTGAATCCAACCCAGTGCGAAGCCGTCACCATGGTGGCGGTGCAGGTGATGGGGGCCGACGCGGCCATCGGCTTTGCCGCCAGCCAGGGGAATTTCCAGCTTAACGTATTTTTGCCGGTGTGCGCGTATAACTTCCTCCTCTCCGCCCGGCTGCTCTCGGACGCCATGGACTCCTTCCGGGTCCACTGCGCGGAGGGCATCGAGCCCAATGTGGAGCGGATGACGTACAACCTTCACAACTCGCTGATGCTGGTCACCTGCCTGACGCCCAAGATCGGATACGAGGCGGCGGCCAGGTGTGCAAAAAAGGCCCTCCAGGAGGGCACCTCCCTGAAAGAGGCGGTGGTATCCCTGGGGCTGCTGTCCCCGGCGGAGTTCGACGAGACGGTGCGGCCGGAAAAGATGGTGTGACCCAAGTGCCCGGGGCGTTTTGCCGTCCCGGGCATCATTTTGCGCCCCGGGCGGCTGAGACGCATATTTCCCCGAAGACCATTCTGAGTGGCCCCGCTGTCGCCTACCGGAAATTCCCCGACGCCCTTCTGAAACTATATGCACGAATATTGAATATAATGTGCATATATGCGGAATTACGGCGAATATATGACAATCTATGCAAAAATGCCCACAAAATGGAAGAAATGTTGTGCAACATCCTAGTTGCATATTTATGCACGTAAGGCGTATAATTCAAACATCATCAAACAACAAATGCTTCTGGGAGGTACATACCATGGCGAAGAATAAAAAGGACATCAAGAAGATCGTGCTGGCTTACTCCGGCGGCCTGGACACGTCCATCATCATCCCCTGGCTGAAGGAGAACTATGGCAACCCCGAGATCATCGCCGTGGCCGGCAACGTGGGCCAGAACGACGAGCTGGAGGGCCTGGAGGAGAAGGCCATCAAGACCGGCGCCTCCAAGCTGTACGTGGCGGACCTGGTGGACGAGATGGTGGACGACGTCATCATCCCCTCCATGATGATGGGCGCCAAGTACGAGGAGTACCTGCTGGGCACCGCCTTTGCCCGGCCCGTCATTGCCAAGAAGCTGGTGGAGATCGCCAAGGCCGAAGGCGCCGACGCCATCGCCCACGGCTGCACCGGCAAGGGCAACGACCAGGTGCGCTTCGAGCTGACCATCAAGCGCTTCGCTCCCGAGATGACCATCATCGCTCCCTGGAGAGAGTGGGACATCAAAGGCCGTGACGAGGAGATCGACTACGCCGAGGCCCACCACGTCCCCCTGAAGATCTCCCGGGAGACCAACTACTCCAAGGACAAGAACCTCTGGCACCTCTCTCACGAGGGCCTGGACCTGGAGGACCCCGCCAACGAGCCCCAGTACGACAAGCCCGGCTTCCTGGAGATGGGGGTCTCCCCGGCCATGGCCCCCGACAAGGCCACCTATGTGACGCTGGACTTTGAGAAGGGCTGGCCCGTGGCCATCGACGGCGAGAAGATGAAGGCCAGCGCCATTATCGAAAAGCTCAATGCCTTGGGCGGTGCCAACGGCATCGGATTGCTGGACATCGTGGAAAACCGGCTGGTGGGCATGAAGGACCGGGGCGTCTATGAGACCCCGGGCGGCACCATCCTCTACAAGGCCCACGAGGTCCTGGAGATGATCACCGTGGACAAGGACACCAAGCACATGAAGAGCAAGCTGGCGGTGGACTTCGCCGACCTGGTGTACAACGGCAAGTGGTTTACCCCCCTGCGGGAGGCCCTCACGGCCTTCGCCCTGGAGACTCAGAAGCACGTCACCGGCACGGTGAAGCTCAAGCTCTACAAGGGCAACATCATCACCGCCTCCGTCACCTCTCCCGAGTCTCTGTACTCCGAGAAACTGGTGACTTTCAACGAGAGCGACTATGACCAGACCAACGCCACCGGCTTCATCAACCTCTGGGGCCTGCCCGACACCGTGCTGGCTCTGCGGGAGGAAGGAAAGCTGTAAGAAAGTTCGAAGGGGGATTTCATCCCCCCTCGACCTCCCCCCCCACACCAGTGACCAATGTCACTGGTGTGCGCGCCCCAGAGGCGCGCGGGTCGGGGTATTTTCGGCAGGTACACGCCCCGCCGAAAATGATTCCATTCCGCCGCTCCGGCGGCGGAAGAGAAAAACCAACAGAACAACCATACGACCACGGGAGCGGGGCGGAGAGGGATCTTCGTCCCGCCTCCTGGATGAAAGGACACTGCTATGAAACTCTGGTCCGGGCGGTTCGGCAAGGATACCGACGCCCTTGTTAACGACTTCAACGCCTCCATCCAGTTCGATCAGCGGCTCTACAAGGAGGACATCACCGGCTCCATCGCCCACGCCAAGATGCTGGGGGCCACGGGCATCATCTCCGCCGCCGACGCGGAGGCCATCGTACAGGGCCTCCAGTCCATCCTGGCGGACATCGAGGCGGGGAAGGTGGAATTCACCGCCGACAACGAGGATATCCACATGAATGTGGAGGCCCTCCTCACCGCCCGCATCGGGGACGCGGGAAAGCGCCTCCACACCGGCCGCTCCCGGAACGACCAAGTGGCGTTGGACTTCCGGATGTACGTCCGGGAGCAGATCCCCGTCATCGTGGAGCAGCTCCTGGAGCTGGAGGCGGTGCTCTGCCGCCAGGCCAGGAAGTACCAGACCGCCGTCATGCCCGGCTACACCCATCTCCAGCGGGCCCAACCCATCTCCTTTGCCCAGCACCTCATGGCCTACGCGGCGATGCTGGGCCGGGACGTCACCCGGCTGGAGGACTGCGGCAAGCGGCTGAACCTCTGTCCCCTGGGCTCCGGCGCCCTGGCGGGCACCACCTATCCCATCGACCGCTTTATGACCGCCAAGAGCCTGGGCTTTGACGGCCCCATGGGCAACTCCCTGGACGGCGTCTCCGACCGGGACTACGCCCTGGAGTTTTTGAGCGCATTGTCCGTTCTCATGATGCATCTCTCCCGCTTTTCCGAGGAAGTCATCCTCTGGTGCAGCTGGGAGTTCAAGTTCATCGAGCTGGACGACGCCTACGCCACCGGCTCCTCCATCATGCCCCAGAAGAAGAACCCGGACGTTGCGGAGCTGGTGCGGGGCAAGACGGGAAGAGTCTACGGCGACCTCATGAGCCTCCTCACCGCCATGAAGGGCCTGCCCCTTGCCTACAACAAGGATATGCAGGAGGACAAGGAGCCGGTGTTCGACGCAGTGGACACCGTGGAGATGTGCCTGCCGGTTTTCGCCGCCATGCTGGACACCATGACCGTCCGCACTGACAATATGCGCAAGGCGGCGGGCCACGGCTTTATCAACGCCACAGACTGCGCCGACTACCTGACCAAAAAGGGCATGCCCTTCCGGGATGCCTACACCGTCACCGGCCATCTGGTTGCCCAGTGCACGGCGGCGGGGAAGACGCTGGAGGAGCTGACCCTCCCGGAGCTCAAAGCCGCCTCCGACCTCTTTGAAGCGGACGTCTACGACGCGCTGAACCTGGAGAACTGCATGGCTCTGCGGGCAAGCTACGGCGGGCCCCCCGGGGGGGGGGCCCCCCCCCCGATATGGCGGAGACCGCCCGCCAGATCGCGGAGATGGAGGCCTTCATCCAGGCCCATACCAAATAAAAAGGGAGATGTTCCCATTGAAACCCAAGGTTTATATCGACGGTAAGGAGGGCACCACCGGCCTCCAGATCTATGACCGCCTGGCAAAGCGGGAGGACCTTACCCTGCTCCTCATCAACGAGGACAAGCGCAAGGACCCCGCCGAGCGCAAAAAGCTCATGGACGCCTCGGACATTGTCTTTTTGTGCCTGCCGGACGCGGCGGCTATTGAGGCGGTAGAGCTGGTGGAAAATCCCAACACCGCCATCATCGACGCCTCCACCGCCCACCGTACCGCCCCCGGCTGGGTCTACGGCTTCCCGGAGCTGAAAGCCGGGCAGCGCCAGGCCATCGCAACGGCCAAGCGGGTGGCCAACCCCGGCTGCCACGCCACGGGCTTTATCTCCGTGGTGTACCCGTTGGTGGCGGCGGGACTGCTGCCGCCTGACGCGGACCTTTCCTGCTTTTCCCTCACCGGCTACTCCGGCGGCGGCAAGAAGATGATCGCCCAGTACGAGGCGGCGGACCGCCCGGCGGAGCTGGCAAGCCCCTGCCCCTACGGTCTGGGCCAGACCCACAAGCACCTGCCGGAAATGCAGACCATCTGCGGATTGACGAAGCCGCCGGTGTTCGTCCCGGTGGTGGACGATTACTACAAGGGCATGGCCACCACCGTCATGCTCCACACCAGTCAGCTCAAGGGCGTCACCTCTCTGCACCAGGTTTGGGAGACCTACGCCGCCCACTACGCGGGGCAGCGGATGGTGCAGGTGGCTCCGGAGGGGGCCGCCAAGCTGTACGCCGGTGTGAAGGCGGGAGACAACGACCTCACCATCGTGGTGGCAGGCAACGACCAAGCGTTCACCGTCACCGCCCTTTTTGACAATCTGGGCAAGGGGGCCTCCGGCGCAGCCGTTCAGAATATGAACATCATGTTAGGCTTGGAGGAAACCACCAGTCTGGTATGAACCCGGCAGGCAGCGCCGGAGGCCCCTTTGGGGCCGTGGGAATGTCAGCTGCCCTCGCCCCTAAAGGGGCAACCGGGCGGGATGACAAATCCGGCGCCGCGGTGCAAAACATGAACATTATGCTGGGGTTCCCGGAGACTACCAGCCTGGTCTGATTCCGGCGGCGTTGGCCGCCGGCTGAGAAAGAAGGAGAAAACGTATGCTCAAGTATATCGAAGGCGGCGTCTGCGCCGCCCAGGGCTTCCGGGCCGCAGGCATCCATGTGGGCGTCAAGACCCACGCCGCCTGGAAAAAGGACGTGGCCCTCATCGTCTCCGACGTGGACTGCGCGGCGGCGGCCATGTTCACCACCAACGTGGTGAAGGCCGCTCCCATCCACGTGGACCGCAAGCACCTGGCGGACGGCAAGGCCCGGGCCATCGTGGCCAACAGCGGCAACGCCAACGCCTGCGCTCCCCAGGGGGAGGAAAACGCCATCAAGATGTGTGCGGCGGCGGCCAAGGCCATTGGCTGCCCGCCGGAGGACGTGCTGGTCTCCTCTACCGGCGTCATCGGCCAGACGTTGAAGGTCCAGGTGATCGAGGAAGGCATGCCGGCGCTGTATGAGGCGCTGGAGCACTCCGTGGAGGCCAGCGACGCCGCAGCCCACGCTATCATGACCACCGACACCGTGAAAAAGGAAGTGGCCGTGGAGACTGTCATCGGCGGAAAGACCGTCCGCATGGGCGGCATCGCCAAGGGCTCCGGCATGATCCATCCCAATATGGGCACCATGCTCTGCTTCCTCACCACCGACTGCGCCATTTCTCCGGTCATGATCCGCGCCGCGCTGAAGGAAGTGGTGTCCAAAACCTTCAACCGCATCAGCGTGGACGGCGACACCTCCACCAATGACTCCTGCATCGTCCTGGCCAACGGCCTGGCGGGCAACGCGGAGATCACGGAGCAGGGGGCGGATTACCAGGCCTTCACGGAGGCGCTGATGACCCTGTGCACGGAGCTGGCCCGGAAGATGGCCGCCGACGGCGAGGGCGCCAAGCACCTCATCACCTGCACCGTCACCGGCGCGGTGGACGAAAAGACCGCCGAGACCGTGGCCCGTTCCGTTATCTCCTCTACCCTCACCAAGGCCGCTATCTTCGGCGCCGACGCCAACTGGGGCCGGGTGCTGTGCGCCATGGGCTACTCCGGGGCGGAGTTTGACCCGGAGGCCGTGGACGTGGCCTTTGCCAGCGCGGCGGGGGAGATCGCCGTGTGCGAGCAGGGACGGGGCCTGTCCTTTGATGAGGACCTGGCCAAGAAGATCCTGACAGAGCACGACGTGGAGATCCGCATCTCCATGGGCGCCGGTCCGGGAGCGGCCACCTGCTGGGGCTGCGACATCACCTACGATTACATCAAGATCAACGGGGACTACCGCACCTGACGGCCCGTCCCATTCTCTACACCACAGAAGGAGCTGATTCCCATGTCCTCCCATGCGCAGCAGGCCCAGACCCTGGTGGAGGCCCTGCCCTATATTCAAAAATTCACCGGCAAAACCATCGTCATCAAATACGGCGGCAACGCCATGATCTCTGACGAGCTCCGCAAGGCCGTCATGAGCGACATCATCCTCTTGTCCCTGGTGGGCATCCGGGTGGTGGTGGTCCACGGCGGCGGACCGGAGATCTCTGCCATGCTCAAGAAGATTGGCCACGAGTCCCACTTTGTGGACGGCCTGCGCTACACCGACGAGGAGACCATGGACGTGGTCCAGAGTGTGCTGTGCGGCAAGGTCAACAAGAATCTGGTGGCCCAGCTGAACCGCCTGGGCGGGCAGGCCATCGGCCTTTGCGGCATGGACGGCGCCATGTTCCAGGCCGAGCAGCTGGACGCAAAGTACGGCCTGGTGGGCAAAATCACCGGCGTGAACCCGGAGCCGGTGGAAAACGCCCTGATGACAGGCTACATCCCGGTGGTGTCCACCGTGGCCCAGGGCGTGGACGCCGACACCGCCTATAACATCAACGCCGACACCGCCGCCGCCAAGCTGGCGGAGGCTCTGGGGGCGGAAAAGCTGATTCTCCTGACGGACGTCCGGGGCCTTCTGAGGGACCCCAAGGACGAGGAGACCCTCATCCACGTGCTGCATACCTACGACGTGCCGGGCCTGATCGCCCAAGGCGTCATCTCTGGGGGCATGATCCCCAAGATGGAGTGCAGCGTGGAGGCCATCAACGGCGGCGTGGAGCGGGTCCACATCCTGGACGGCCGCATCCCCCATTCCATTCTCATCGAGCTGCTCTCAGACCGCGGCATCGGAACCATGCTCAAAAAGGAGGACGACGCATGACCAGCAAAGAGATTATGGCCCTGACGGACCAGTACATCATGCATACCTACGGCCGCTTCCCGGTGGCCATCGACCACGGTGAGGGTGCCACCCTCTACGACCCGGAGGGCAACGCCTACATCGACTTCACCAGCGGTATCGGCGTTACTGACCTGGGCTACGGCAACACCGCCTGGGCGGATGCCATCGCCGCCCAGGCCAGGAAGCTGGGGCACGTATCCAACCTTTTCTACACCGAGCCCGCCGCCCGCCTTGCCGAGATCCTCTGCAAGCGCACCGGCGAGAGCTGCGTCTTCTTCGCCAACGGCGGCGGTGAAGCCAACGAGGGCATGATCAAGCTGGCCCGGAAGTACAGCTTTGACAAGTACGGCAAGGACCGTGCCACCATCATCACGCTGAACAACTCCTTCCACGGCCGCACCATCACCACGCTGATGGCCACCGGTCAGGAGGTGTTCCACAATTACTTCTTCCCCTTCACCGAGGGCTTCCGTTATGCCGATGCCAATGACCTGGACTCCCTGGAGGACGCCGCGGGCAGCGATGTGTGCGCCGTGATGATGGAACTGGTCCAGGGCGAGGGCGGCGTACTGCCGCTGGACAAGGAGTATGTCCAGGCGGTGGCGAAGATCTGCGCCGAGCGGGACTGGCTGCTGCTGGTGGACGAGGTGCAGACCGGCGTGGGCCGGACCGGCAGCCTTTTTGCCTTCCAGCAGTACGGCGTTTTGCCGGACGTGGTGTCCTTCGCCAAGGGCATCGCCGGCGGGTTGCCCATGAGCGGCATCCTGGCCAACGAGAAGTGCCGGGACGTCCTGGGTCCCGGGATGCACGCCACCACCTTCGGCGCCAACCCTGTCTGCGCCGCTGCGGGATTGGTGGTGCAGGAGACCCTCTCCGACGCGTTTTTGCAGGAGGTCAACGCCAAGGGCGAGTACCTGCGCAGCTCCATTGAGGCGTTGGACCTGCCCTGCTTCGGAGAGACCCGGGGCCTGGGACTCATGATCGGCATCGAGGTCAAAGACGGCTACACCAACAAGGCAATTGCAAACAAGCTCATTGAAAACGGACTTCTGGTCCTCACCGCCGGGCCCGGCATGCGGCTGCTGCCGCCGCTGGTGATCTCCAAGGAGGAGATGGACCGTGGACTTGCCATCATGAAAAAGGTCCTGGGCTGAGCAAAAAAGAAACATGCTCTTCTCCTGCGCCGCAGGGGCGGCCGGACACCGCCCCTGCGGCACTGACACTAACAATAACACTTACACTTACCATAACACTTACACTTACACTAACGGCTAAATTTTGCAAAATCCTGCCGGGAGTTGTACACTGGTGTGCAACCAAATCTAACGAAGTGAGGACGACCTATGGAAAACCATACCCATTTTTTGAAGCTCCTGGACTTTACCCCTGCTGAGATCGGGCAGTTCCTGGACACCGCCGCAGAATTGAAGGCCAAGAAGAAGGCCGGCATCCCCCACCGCTATCTGGAGGGGAAAAACGTGGCGCTGATTTTTGAAAAGACCTCCACCCGTACCCGCTGCGCCTTTGAGGTGGCCGCCCAGGATCTGGGCATGGGGTCCACCTACCTGGGGCCCACCGGCTCCCAGATCGGCGTGAAGGAGTCCATCGCCGATACCGCCCGGGTGCTGGGCCGGATGTTTGACGGCATCGAGTACCGGGGCTACGGCCAGGACATCGTGGAGGAGCTGGCCAAGTACGCCGGCGTGCCGGTGTTCAACGGTCTGACCAACGAGTTCCATCCCACCCAGATCCTGGCGGACTTCCTCACCATCCGGGAGCACTTCGGCAAGCTCCAGGGCGTGAAGCTGGTGTATCTGGGCGACGCCCGGTACAACATGGGCAACAGTCTCATGGTAGGCTGCGCCAAGATGGGCATGCACTTCGTGGCCTGCGCTCCCAAGGCCTATATGCCGGATCAGGCCCTCATCGATACCTGTCAGGCCATCGCCAAGGAGACCGGCGCCGTGCTGGAGTTCATTGAGGACCCCATGATCGCCACCAAGGGCGCCGACGTGCTCTACACCGACGTGTGGGTCTCCATGGGCGAGCCGGTGGAGGTCTGGGCGGAGCGCATCCAGGCCCTGGCCCCTTACCAGGTGACCAAGGCCCTCATGGACAACGCCGGTCCCCAGTGCAAGTTCATGCACTGCCTGCCCGCCTACCACGACCACAAGACCAAGGTGGGCAAGGAGATGGGCGAGAAGTTCGGCCGGGAGGCTATGGAGGTCACCGACGAGGTGTTCGAGTCCCCTGCCTCCATCGTCTTTGACGAGGCGGAAAACCGGATGCACACCATCAAGGCCGTCATGTACGAACTGATGAAGTAAAAACTCAAAAAATCAGCGCCAGCCCATCCGGGCTGGCGCTGCTTTTTGGGGGAAGATTCACCCCTCGTCCGGGACATAGACGATCACATCCTCCACACCGCATTCCAGAATAAAGCACAGTGTGTCCAGGGTTTTCAGGGTAATGGTTTCTCCGTGCTTCATCCGGTAGAGGATGTAGGACGAAAAGCCATGCTTGTAAATCAGCTGATACTCGGTCATTCCCCGTTCCTTCAGGGTGCGGTAAAACGGCTCGTACGAGATCATGACATCACCTCTGTACCACCGTATCATGCTCAAATCATTGACTATTACCAATATATTGAGTATAATGAGAGCAACCTGTTCGTGGAAAACAAGAGGAGATGCAGAAAATGAAGGAAAAACTGAAAAATTGCCCGGTTTGCGGCAAGGAGATGGCTGCGGGGGCCAAAGTTTGCCCGTCCTGCGGGGCGAAGAACAAGAAGCCGATTTACCGCCGCTGGTGGTTCTGGGTTCTGGTGGTGCTGGTGATCGCCGCAGTAGGGTCCGCCATGGGCGGTGAGGACAACGGCGGAACAGACGCCCCTCAGCAGACCCAGCAGGAGCCCGCCGATACGCCGGAGAGCGGTACCGACCAGGCGGAGAAACCCGCCGTGACCTACACGGCCTATTCCGTGGGGCAGCTGATGGACGACCTGGACAGCAACGCCCTCAAGGCGGAGAGCACCTATCAGGACCAGTATGTGGAGCTGACTGGACGGCTGAACGTCATCGACAGCGACGGAAACTATATCTCCATCGTGCCGCAGGATGACCCTTACGCCATTCAGGGCGTGCAGTGCTACCTGCAGACGGAGGAGCAGCGCCAGCAGGTGCTGGACATGCAGATCGACCAGGTCATCACGGTGCGGGGGCAGATCACCAGCGTGGGCGAAGTCCTGGGATATGCGCTGGACGTGGATGACTTCGGCGCATAAGAGAGCATGAAAAAAGAAGGACCCAGACGGGTCCTTCTTTTTATATAGTTTCAGGGTTTACGATACCAGAGGGGCGATGCTCTGGCCCGGCTGCCAGGTGTTCCGGGCCTCCGCTGAGACGGCGCAGTCGGAAAACATCCCGTTTTGATTTCGGAAGGCGTCCAGAACGTACCAGAGCGTGTCGCCGTGGTCGTCCTGAATCCGGAGGGTGGACACCAGGGTGTCGCCGGGGGAGAGATCGAAGGAGGCCCGGTCCACGACGGGGTTGTTCCGCTCCACCTGATGGGTCTCCTGCCATTGGGACAGCGCGTCCGACAGGGGGAGGACCAGCTCCGGCACCGCAGAGTCGTTCCGGTAGAAGCAGAGGTCCAGCCCGATAGGGGTGGGGGCGGCAAAGGTGGCGGGCCAGTCGATCCAACTGTTGGGAGAGCCATGAATGGTGAAGCGCAGCTCCTTCAGATCCACATAGAGGGGATCCAAGCCGGAGTGGGAGACGTCCCCCCAGCTGCCCGACACGTCCAGCCGGAAATCCTCCGGCCGGCAGGCATTCGACAATGCGGCCAGCGGGCGGCTGACGGAGGTTCCCGCCGTGGTCAGGGCGGCGGAAAGGGAGATCTCCCCATCCATCGGCAGCTCCCAATCCTGGACGGAGAAGGTGCCTGCCTGCTGGAGCGCCTCTGCCCGGAACTGCCGTCCGTCGGACAAAACGGCGGTGAAGGCACCGGTGGTCCCCTCGTCCCAGGTCTTGGCCTGGGCGCTGATCTGTAGCTTCAGTGTCTCTTCCGACAGATCGTAGTCTGTGACCTGTATGACAAAATCGTGGAAAATAGTATCCTTTTCATCTAATATATCAGAAAATTTCCCTGCCGCAGACTGGATCTTCTGCTCCACGGCATACTGAGTCGCCTCCAGCTCCCGTCGGGTGCTTTGCAGCTGGCTCCACAAAAGAATGCCGCCCAGAAGGCCCCCCAGGACCAGTACGATGCCGGCTGCGCCCGCGGCGATCTTCCACCGGCGGCTCCGCCGGGACTGGACCGCCAGATACTTCTCGGCGATGGCCTCCGCCGCCGCCAGCTCCCGGTCCGTCAGCTCATGGGTGGGGGTAGTAGGGACGGCCTCCGCAACCGCATCCGGAGCGCCGTCCTCCGGCCTGCCTTTGCCGGGTGCCGCCGCCGAACCGGCGGGTGGCTCCACCCCCAGCAGCGCGCCGATGGTGACGCCGAAGATCCGGCTCATGGCGATGAGATTTTCCAGCTCCGGCACGGCGGCGTCGGCCTCCCACTTGCTGACCGCCTGCCGGGAGACGCCCAGCCGTTCCCCCAGGGCCTCCTGGGAGAGTCCGGCAGCCTTGCGGCCCGTCTGGATGCGGCCGCCCAGCGTATCCCGTTTTTCCATGCGCATCCCCTCCTTTGCCCTCAGTATCGCAGAGGGCGGCCGAACCCGCCACCACCGGCGGGGTTCCCTTTGTCAA
>FR890931.1:18448-21991 GCA_000436875.1 Oscillibacter sp. CAG:155
CCCTTTGCCCGCAGTACCGCAGAGGGCGGCCGACCCCGCCACCACCGGCGGGTTTCCCTTTGTCAACGGCTGGTTGCGTTTTTTTCAGCATACCATACCGCCGGGGATCTTGAAAAGCCTAAAAGGCAGATTTTACGGGATGGAACAGGATAAAATACACAAAGGCACTGCTTTAAAAAGTGTGTGTTTTGTGCGGCTTGACAAAGCAGCCGCCTCCGCATACAATAAAGAAGTCTACTTTCCATATCAGAAAAGGAGTGTATCGCCATGCAACGTACAGCCGGTATCCTCATGCCGATTTTTTCCCTGCCGGGCCCCTATGGTATCGGCACCCTGGGCAGTGAGGCCCGGGCGTTTGCGGACTTTCTGCAGGCTGCCGGGCAGACCTGGTGGCAGATCTTGCCGGTGGGCCCCACCGGCGCGGGGGACTCCCCCTACACCAGCGTCTCCACCTTTGCGGGCAACCCGCTGCTGATCGACCTGGAGGCTCTGGTGGAGGAGGGACTGCTGACGCAGGCGGAGCTGGAGACGGCCCGGATGCCGGAGGGACAGCCGGTGGAGTACGCCGCTGTGTACGAGAGCCGCAGCCGCCTGCTGCGCAAGGCCTTTTCCCGCCTCAGCGGGGAGCGGGCCCAGGCGGCCCGAGACTTTACAGAGCGGAATCCCTGGGTGAAAGAATACGCTTTGTATCAGGCAGCCAAGAGCCATTTCCAGGATGCGCCCTGGTATCTCTGGCCGGACGAGGCCCTGCGGCGCCACGAGGCGGCGGCACTGGAGCACTGGCGGGCGGTGCTGGCGGAGGACGTGGCGTTCCACACCGCCGTGCAGTACTGGTTCTTCACCCAGTGGACGGCCTTCAAGGACTACACCAATGCCCGGGGCGTGAAGCTGATCGGCGACCTGCCCATCTATGTCTCCCTGGACAGTGCCGACGTCTGGAGCGAGCGGGAGCAATTTCTGCTGGACGGGGCGGGGATGCCCGCCAAGGTGGCGGGGGTGCCGCCGGACTACTTCTCCGCCGACGGCCAGCTCTGGGGCAATCCTCTCTATAACTGGAGCGCCATGAAAGCGGACGGTTTCGGCTGGTGGATCAGAAGGGTGGAGGGAGCCGCCACCCGGGTGGACGCCCTGCGGCTGGACCACTTCCGGGCCTTTGAGAGCTACTGGGCGGTGCCCGCCGGGGCAAAGACCGCCAAGGAGGGCGCCTGGGAGAAGGGGCCCGGCATGGACCTTCTGCGGGTGCTGACGGGCTGGTTCCCCCAGATCACCTATATCGCCGAGGACCTGGGTATCCTCACCGACGCGGTCCACCAGCTGCGGGAGGAGTCGGGCCTGCCGGGGATGAAGGTGCTGGAGTTCGCCTTCTCCGGCCCGGACAACGCGTATCTGCCCCACCACTACGCCCCCCACTGCATCTGCTACACCGGCACCCATGACAACGATACGGTGCTGGGCTGGTACGACCACGCCACGGAACAGGAGCGGGCCTTTGCCGCCGTCTATCTGGGGGCGAAGGACCGGGAGAGCGCCCGGAAGGCACTGCTGCGGCTGGGCCAGGGGAGCGTTGCGGAGCTGTTCGTGGCCCAGATGCAGGACTATCTGGCCCTGGGCAGCGAGGGCCGGGTCAACGTCCCCGGCGTGGCGGAGGGCAACTGGCGCTGGCGCATGGCCCCCGGAGCCGCTACAAAGGAGCTGGCGACGGAGGTCCGGGCGCTGACGGCGGCGTTCGGCCGCTGCTGAGGCTTGACGGCCGGGCCGCAGCGTGCTATGATTTCCCCGTCCCCGGGAAGTGCGTTCTGACCGGCGGACCCGATCATACACCGCCGTTCTAAGAGTCATCCACTGCCGTTCTAAGAGGCGAGGACACGCTCCCAGCCGGAAGACGGGAACCAGCGGCACCACCGGCGGCCGAAGTATGCCGGAATCTGCTGACGGTCATCCCCTTCGCCTGGCGGCGGAGGGGATGTTTTTTGGGAGAGGAAGGATGCGTATGGAGACCCGGGTGGCGCTGCTTGCCATCATCGTGAAAAACCCGGACGCTGTGGGGGCACTCAACGAGCTGCTCCACCGGTATGGGCGGCACATCATCGGCCGCATGGGGGTGCCCTATCCCCAGCGGGAGGTGAACATCATCAGCATCGCCATGGACGCCCCGGCGGACACCATCTCCGCCCTCTCCGGCAAGATTGGGCGGCTTCCCGGCGTCACCGCCAAGACGGTGTATGCCCCGGAGGAGGCCCTGGGCGGAAGATCCGCCCCCCGCGGCGGGGAAGACGCGCCGCGGACCATGTGAGAAAGAAAGGCAGGAAACAACCCATGAAGATCGTAAAGAAGAGTCTGACGCTGTTGCTGGCCCTGGCGATGACGCTGTCGCTGGCTTCCTGCGGCAAAGAGACCGAGAAAGAGCCTACCGTGGAAGAGACCCCCATCACCACCCGGGTGGCGGCACTGAAGGGCCCCACCGCCATGGGCATGGTGAAGCTCATGAGCGACAATGAAGCTGCCTCCGAAGAGGGCAGCGAAGCGGACGCTGCCCAGGACGGATATGAATTTACCCTGGCTGCCTCCGCGGACGAGGTGACCCCCTCTTTGATGAAGGGTGACCTGGACATCGCCTGCGTCCCGGCGAACCTGGCCTCTGTGCTCTACAACAAGACCGGCGGCGACATCGTGACGCTGGCCATCAACACCCTGGGCGTTCTGTATGTGGTGGAAAACGGCAACGCCGTGCAGTCCATGGCGGACCTCACCGGCAAGACCATCGTGGCCTCCGGCAAGGGCTCCACGCCGGAGTACGCCCTGCGGTATCTGCTGACGGAAAACGGCCTGAATCCGGACGCCGACGTGGTGGTGGACTGGAAGAGCGAGCACAGTGAGTGCGTGGCGGCCCTGGCCTCCGGCGCGGCCACCATTGCCCTGCTGCCCCAGCCCTTCGTCACCGTGGCCCAGAGCAAGATGCCGGACCTGCGGGTGGCACTGGACCTGACGGAGGAGTGGGACAAGCTGGACAATGGCTCCGCCCTGCTCACCGGCGTGGTGGTGGCCCGGAAGGACTTCGTGGAGGAGCACCCCGCGGCGGTGGAGACATTCCTGAAGGACTACGGTGATTCCGTCAGCTGGGTCAACGACAATACCGCCGACGCGGCGGAGCTGATTGCCGGTTACGGCATCGTGGACAGCGCCGCCGTGGCGGAGAAGGCCCTGCCTTACTGCAACATCGTGTGCATCACCGGCGCGGAGATGAAGGAGAAGCTCTCCGGCTATCTGCAGGTGCTCTTTGACGCGGACCCCACCTCCGTGGGTGCGGACCCGGCGGACGAGTCCACCGGATTGCCCGGCGACGACTTCTACTACGGCGCGTAACATGAAGCGCCGTTCCCTCCGCCCCTGGGCGGTGCTGTTCTGGCTGCTGGCATGGCAGGGGGCCGCCATGGCCCTGGCGGCGGCGTTTCCCCACGGGGAGCTGCTGCTGGCCTCGCCGGTCAGCGTCCTGGCCCGGCTGGTGTCGCTGGCGGGGACAGGGGCCTTTTGGGCGGCGGTGGG
>FR890932.1:0-15575 GCA_000436875.1 Oscillibacter sp. CAG:155
GTACATGAACATGAGGCACCTGGAGGTGGCCCTTGAGGACACTTCCTTTGATGGCTGATTTCATTCATCTCAAAGTCTGCAAACCAATTTGCGCAAAACTGTTGACACTACCGCAGACTAAAGTGCAAAAAATAGTACAGTCGGAAAACATTATAAAGGGAGTAGCCAGAATACATGATTCTAACTACTCCCTTTATTCATTATTCAAATGATCGTTTTTTCTATTTCATGGAGTCTAATATCTATATCATGTAGTTCTCTATGAGCGTTTGAGTACAGTTGCATAAGGCTTTTATGCACTTTATCAAAATAATGTATGATTTCCTTTTTGCTTGGATAACAAATATCTATTTCGTATAGATTATCATGTAATTCGCAAAAGTCTTTCGAAAGAGCATATGCATCATAGTTTAAATGTTTTTTGCAATAATTGCGTGGATTGAATGAAAGCAACCTATCAAATGTGCTTTGCAAAATATCCTCATTAACCCAATTAGCATGTGCGCCAACATCGTATATAAAAGCAAACAATTCTTCATCACCATCAAATGAAGCAAATGGTTTTTTCATTAACTTTTGAAAAAAATCATTGTACTCACAAATCATACTGCGGATATGTTCCAGCCAGTTTTTCTTGTTTTCTAACTTTGCAATGTAAAGCTGTTTTACACCAGAGAGCAAACAAATGACCAGTCCTGTAACAAGTCCAGCAAAAATATTTGCAAAAACTGAAGATAAATATTCTTGGGCATTTTTATATAATATGGAAGAAATTGCAAGAGATGCAATAGCCAGCAATATTATTAATATACATATCCAGAAATGGGGAAAACTAAGAATTAAGCTTGATCTGCATTGTATTTTTTTAAGGGAGTTTTTAATCTTATAAATTTTCAAAGTATTTCCACCATCATTTAAAATCTTTTTATTTTACTTTATCACAATTAGGTAGGATACTCAAGGATGTGCATAGAAAATAGTGACCAAGACTTAAAAGCCGCGATCGCTATTTCTTCTTTTGACATCACCGCCACATCCTTACGGCAAAGCCACCTTTGAAAAAATAGGTGTTCGTCTAATGTCCATCTGGTGGAGCTTGCCCGCCGGTGGGCAAGCTCCGGCGGGACCAGAAAGAGCGCCCCCATAGGTCGGTGTAAGTACAGCGGCAAGTATATGCTCAGCAAACTCCTCTTCTGCGGCGAGTGCGGAACTGTTTACCGCCAATGTGTTTGAACACGAAAGGAATACCAGCGAGTGGTGTGGCGATGCATCAGCCGGTTGGCCTACGGGACTAAATACTGCAAGCACTCCGCTATTATCAACGAAGAAATATTGAAGCAAACAATTTTGGCCGCTGTCAACCGAGTGATGGTCAGTCGTGGCGATTTGAAAGACCAGCTGATAAGTGCCTTGAGACAGGAAATGCTTCCCATCTCTGGCGAGGCCTTAAGCATTTCTGATATCGATCGGGCTTTGGAGGATCTGTCAAGCCGGTCCGATCAGTTGTTGAGAAGAACTGCAATCTCTAGATGGTTCGGAAAATGCGGAGCAATTCCGCCGCATCTCCACTGCCATGACAGAATTGAGGGGGCGCAGGACACAGGAGGAGAAGCTCCACCGGGAAAATAAGCAGGTGTGCCGCCGAACCAAAGCTGCAGAAGCAGTACTAACTGGTGTTGCGGCAGAGATTACAGAGTGGAAAGAGGATCTCTATCAGCCGCTGGAAAAGGTGACGGTGCTGGATGAAGCCAGGATTAAAGTGACATTCCACAGCGGCGTGGAGATCGAGCAGACATTGGAAAAAGGCGAAAGGAGTGTAACGGCATGAGTGTCTATGCCACGGGAGACTGCCACGAGACCTTCCGCCGGTTTGGCCGCAAATACTTCCCGGAACAAACCAATATGACCCGTAACGATTGTGATATCATCTGTGGTGACTTCGGGGTCCTCTGGGAGAGTCCTGAGAAGGAAAACTATTGGCTGGATTGGCTGAATGGTAAGCCCTGGACGACCCTCTGGGTGGATGGAAACCATGAAAACTACACACTGCTTTCTGGATTTTCGCTTGAGATGTGGCATGGAGAAATGGTGCATCGGGTACGGTCCAACATCTTGCACCTCATGCGTGGGCAGGTGTTTGAGCTTCAAGGATATACCTCCTTCACCCTGGGCGGGGCCAAGAGCCATGATGTGGAGGATGGAATCCTGGAACCAAAGGCACCGGACTTTGAAACCCGGCTCATGATGCGCCAGATCCTAGGGCGGCGACGGTATCAAGAGCTGGGATATACCTGCTGGCCGGAGGAACTGCCTTCGGAGGAGGAGTACACCAGAGTCCGACATAGTCTTGAAGAACATGACTGGGCGGTAGACTACATCATAACCCACTGTGCCCCAACAAATCTGGCTATGGCTATTAACTGTCACAATGAGGCAAACCCCTTTACGGATTTTCTCCAAGAGATCCGGGAAAAAGCCCGGTATCATTATTGGCTGTTTGGGCACAGCCATCGCAATCAGGCAATTGACAATAAGCATATCCTGCTCTGGGAACAGATTGTGCAGGTCATATAGAGTCACGGCAAAGAGGAGTGCGGCAGAGTTATGCCGTATTTCTCTTTGCCGTGATCTGCAGAATAAGGCGCTTCGCGCCGGAAAGGAGAAGTCCATGAATATCCGAAAGCCTGTTGTTTACAGTGCGATGTACACTGGTTTGGATCAGGTGATGCAAAGAAAACTGCCGCAGTTGGAGCTGTATCTCGAAATCGGGAAATTGGTCAGCGTCAGAACAGAAAAAGGAGCGGAAGTGGCGGCAGCGGAGTATCTTGCGGCCAAGCATTCCAACAACTCTGGATTTTCACCTCGGAATCTTTTCCGGATGCGGGACTTTTTCTGTACCTATGAAACCGCATCTAACATTCGACACGAAGCTCTCATGATTGGGTGGACTCAGAACGTGGTCATCCTGTAGGCGGACCTGTCCATGGATCAGCGGCATTGGTATATTCGGCCTACTTCGCAGTGTGGCTGGTCTAAGGCAGAGCTGTTGCGGCAAATCAGTGATTTCGCATATGAGAAGATTGATCTCTGTAGTACACTTGACATGGGACATGATGAAAATGAAAAGGGGGAGTTATGCTACACTGGAAAATCAAGTGAATACCTGACTACACTTGAACGAGTGATACCGGAGAAAAGAGCAGCACAACACGGCGTTGTCACGCAAATCAATGTGCTGATCTGATCTTTTCCAATGCCTAGATCTGATAGATAAACTTGATTCAGGTTTATTTCCGGTATGGAAATCAGTCTGTGTAAAAACGCTTCATGGGTGGATCATCAGAAGATTGCATCCTTGGCCGTTACATCCATACACAGAACTGGACAAACAGTTGATAGCCTAGACCGAAATGATTTAGAGGTTAGTTTGCTTTCGATAATGGAGTTGTTGCATAGCAGGATGCAACTTTCTTTCAATAATCATGATTTATTAGAGACGGATAAGTGTACTTATACTTCATAATGAGATTTGGGGTTTAACATGTTCTTATTTTGTGGTGCTTATCATAAGGATATCAAGATGTTGTTATTGAACATGAATTAACTCGGAGATGTTGCGATTGACAGACATTAATGATTGAATTATAATAATTTTAGAAAAATATTTGACTTCTCGTTTAAAATGTAGTATCATATTACGATTTCTTACATACTATATTGTAAACGGTCAGAAAAGGAGGAATGGGTATGCAGAGTGCTCGCATGTTTGGAAATTATGTGAGCTTCCTAGCTGAAAAGAACCGCCTGTCTAACTCTGATCTGGGCCGTGTCCTTGACTGTTCTGATTTTCAGGTAGAATCCTTGCTAAAAGGTCGGGCATACGCATCTTTTGGGCAAGTGTCAAGATTGGCAGAGTTATTCCATACTACAGTTGAAAAGTTGCTGGCGGGAGATCCCAAACATTACAACGCAACTGTTGTTCACTGTATGAACGATTTTCAGGACCCAGAAAATCGCGAAAAGATTCTAGATTTTATTGATGACTATGTAGATGTGGTCAACGCAGTTGATATGCATCAGTAGATATAGAAAGGCATGGTTTTTACCATGCCCTTTTTATTAAGGAGCGAAGGGTATGAATGACTTTTCTGTTTTGCCGAATCAGGTGGAGACGTGCGTCCAGCAGCTGATCGCGCAAAAATTTCAGGAAGATAATCTATACAGCATCTTCCCGAACCGCCTCTTAAGAGAAGACGTGCTTGACCTTCTTGACAGATACTGTACCGTCGTGTACTATCCGTTGGAAAATGAAGAAAACAATGGGTTTCGTGTAAAGGACATTCCCTTTGCCAAAGGCACCTGTCATGATTTTGTTTTTATTAATACAGCCCAAACGTTGGAGAAGCAGGCTTTCACTGCAGCTCATGAGTTAGGCCATATTTGGAATGTGGACCGTTTTGTGATTGAGCATTGTGAGATAGCTCCTGAATTCGCAGAGCCAATTATTAATCGTTTTGCGGCTGTGTTGCTTATGCCAAGAGAGGAATTCAAGGCGGCGGTCCGTTTACAGTTAGGTGAATACATTACTTCTGAGAAAAGATCTATCACTTATATAAATCTGATAAAAATTATTGTCCATTTGATGAATCAATTCTTTGCGCCTCTCAAGGCTGTTTCACTTCGTTTGGTTGAAACAGGATTCTTAAAGCAGAACACGGTCGAGACTTTATTCAATGGTGAGGTTATTCCCACGGAGTTCCTTTCGAAATTAGTAAAAAGTTTCATCAACGAATTTGGCTATGTCAAGTTAAAGAATCCCTCTAACAAAAAGTGGATTGAGGGGCTTGCCGAAAACCTGGACATTGCTGAAAAAAGGCATTTAATTTCTGAACAAAAGATTAATTTGATGAGAGAAAGATTTGATCTTCCTACTGCACCGGAGGTATCACCTGAGATGAATCATTCTTTCTCTATTGACTCGCAAGAAGGGCTTGATTCACAATGATACTTGATGGTAATACTGCCGTCATCGACAATGATTTTACAGGGCATTTAGCTGAGGCGCATTTGACTGATGAGATCCTAGCAGAACGTTTGAATACCATCTTTTCTGAACTAGGTCTTTCTATTGTAATGCACCCACTTGTCTACGAACATGAGTTGTTGAAAGATGCGCCTCGAATTGCCATGCTGTTTGATCGGAACATACTCAATAAGGCTGAATTCGTAGATATTCATCAAAATGATCCTGGGAAAAAGGCCTACTACACCTTTTTGATGACAAACCTTTATCGAGATCTAAGGGGGGAAGACCTTCCACTATCGGGAGAGAAGATATTTACTGGATGGAAGAAAGGGGCTAGTTTAGGAGAGGTCCACTCAGTAGTTATGTGTTTGATCTGCGGCTGCGGCATCTTCCTGTCTGATGACGGAGATTCAAAAGTGCTACAAAATCTCATCAAAGATAAAGCTCTTGGGAATGTCAACGTATATAACCGCAGGGAACTTGTTGATGTACATCTGGAGCAGGGTAAAACCAAGATTCCACGAAAGGAACGACAGTCCTTGGCTCATTCTAGGTCATGAGTGATTCTGGGTTTTGAAAATTTTTATCTAATGTGGGAAGTGCTTTACCTAGAAGATTTTGTGTCATATAATGCTTCAATTAATTGAGTGTTAATGGAGCGTGTTGGCCGTTTGGCCGGGGCGTGGCCCACCCATGGCGCACTAGCGGTATTGTTCCTGTCAAATAGGATACTTCAGCAGACTGACGGAGTTCACTAAAAAGATTTTGGTGAAAGGAAGAACTATTATTAAGCGGGTATATAATTGCGGCCATGCGGTTTGAAGAACCTTGCTGTGCACCGCCCATTTTCGGACGGAGGTTCAGATTGTATCAGCATCACAAAGTAGACAAAACCTGCGTATAACCATAGTTATACGCAGGTTTTGCTTTTTCTCGTCAGTTTGCACCAGAAACACCACTGTTGATTGGTGATTACTCCATAAATATTGTTTTGTAACGCAGGTTTGGGCGGAGAAAGCTCCGTTTCTAAACCTGCGTATATTATTGTTTTAGCAAAGGAGATATGTAAACATGCGTATTCCCTATGGTTATCAACTGGAAAGCAATAACTTTATCATCTGCCAAGAGAAAGCGGAAGTCGTCCGCATGATTTTTGACTGCTATCTTTCCGGAGCCAGCCTCGGCAAAGTTGCAGACATGCTTTCTGAGAGAAGGATTCCTTCCCCTACCGGAAAAGAACGCTGGACAAGAGCAGCAATCGATAAGCTCTTGTCCAATGCGAAGTATATCCCAATCGTTGGAACTAAAATCTATATGGATGTCCAATTTGAAAAGAGTCGCAGATGTAATATCGACTACGACAAAGCCGGCAACCCCAGAAAAGCTACTCGGTATCAATCTCCGGCACTATGATCTTGTAGAGCTCTATCTAACCATCTCCTTCTGTGTTATACTGAAACAAAAAGCGGAGGATGCAGTATGACAGAGAAAGAACTCAGCGAACTGTATACGCGGCTTGCACTTCAATTTGATTCTGTGCTGGGGACGCTCGTTTCAAAGAACTTGGTTTTCCCGGATTTTGTACCCGGGATCAGAAAAGACTTTTACGATTCTCTCAACGAAGAAAAGAGAAAAGACTTTGAAAGAATCTTTACCTACACCGAAATCATAAGGCGCTACATAAGAGCGAATGCAGATAACGGCCCGATATCGCTGACTCAACTGGCCAAAGAGTATTCTGAAGAATCTCCTGGGTATGTGATCCAAAGCTGGATGCGCAGCAGAAATACATTAGAGTTCTTACGCCAGTGGGAAATGGCAGAAAATCCGGATTTCGATGATGCTGCGTGTAAAGAGCTAATGCAGCAGGCACGATCCTCGTCCCTGACAATCACGCCAAGCCTCTGGGTGAAAAGGACACAAGCAATAGGGATGACAGTAAAGCAAGGCAAAGGTGGCGGCGTAACCGCACACTCAGAAATTGCCTTGGACTTTCACCTTTGGTTGGATCCAGCAATGCGGGTGACGATGGTGAGGCTAATTGGTCAAAAGCGATAAGGAGCTTAGATAGTAAGGAGAATCACAGTTGAAAGTCTCGGAATATACAGATTACATGTGTAAAGTTTTATCTCGGAGCGGTTTCTCTTCGGACGAAATAAATTTTCGCATAGGGAGATTAAAACATGCTGAGCATATGCCTGGATCACAGATCAGTATTATAAGCGATACATATTATTCACTGGCGCATGAAATTAAAGCACTACCATTTTTGAATAGCTTTGGAGAAATTCGTGTTGCAGATGATAGTCATCACCAGGCCGGATGCGACTACATTTTGAACAAAAGATACCAGATTGAATGTGTTTGTAGTACTGCTGGAAATGCAGATACAAATGGGTTAGCTAAGTTTTGCGTTTATAATACTTTAGGTAAACTTATCGACTATGGCAAAAAAGAGATTCTCCTTTATAGCAGGCTTACAAGTTCACTCCGAGATAAGAAAGAATTTTACCAAAAACACATAGCTGCGGGAACAATGTCCGCCAACCTTCCCTACATAATTTTCTTAGGCCTTGGTTCATTATCTCAAGAGATGATTATAAATCCAGAAATGAACGGAATTGAATTTACAGGTGTGCTACTTGGAAAAGGCAATCCAACCATTACCATTAATTCTAAAACGCAAGAAATAATAGGTCAAGGATATGCTTTTCAACCTCGTATTGAAAAATGGAATCACCAAATAATTGACAGTGCGATTTTTTGCAATCCGGAATATACTGGAATATCGGGAATTTTATTTAGTAGTGCAGATTTATACGAAGAATACACCAACAAAAATACTTGGCTTTTCATAAATCCTTATGCAATTAACAAAATTATTAAAAAAGACTTTCGAAATATTACCTATTGGGCAGCAGACAAGGACATGATGTATAGAGCATATCGGAATGGCAGAAGGCAATGATAACGTTTTGCATTGCAAAGGCATATTTTAGGTTTGTGGTCTATAGAGATGTAAAGTTTCGAAATATTACTGGCATCTATAGTGTTGCGATTAGCCACAAGAGAGCCATACGAACCCACGCGGTTCGTATGGCTCTCTTTTACTCCACCATAATAGCAAAACGGTATAGATGCCACTGGCGAAAAGCCAGCAGTATCTATGCCGTTTCATTTTTAACCTTGGATTTTTCAAGAGCAACACCGTACAGAGAAAGCAGAAACAAAACACATATGCCCCTTCACAGTTGTCTTCTATGTCTATTACATATTATACATTTACCGTTTTTAACTTCTTAATATCTGCTAGTTTTTTGGCTTGTTCTGTATAAATGTCAGCAATTGTAATATCTCTTCCCCTTTCTATACTACACTTCGCAATCTTCATGAAATTTTTTGTATTCTGATTCTTCATGCGCATATACCCGGAGAATGATTTCGGACACATATCAGGAAGATTGATTGCGAGCCATTCATAATCAGATTTATTTCTTGCAGATACTATAGCTTCTCCCGTGGATAATTCGGCCATATCAATTTCCTCTTTGTATCTGTTAATTGGTTCAATTCTATGTTTAATACCAAATAGGAAATTTTTAATTTTAAATTTAATACCTCTCTTAATTCCCCATTTCTTTTCGTGGCCTTTTTGGTGCATCTTTCCTTGGTGCTCTATAAGCGCCCGATATTGCTTTCCTGACATTTTATACATTTCGGACTGCTTTATATTTTCGAGAAGTTGCAAAGAAGTATCAAAACTTCCCATACAATTCAACATATTGATTAGTCCAACAGCATAATGACTTTTTTCTGGGTGTTGATAGTATAACTTTTCATATAAAGTGGCTGCTTTTTGATACATACGCTCTCCTTGGTATGCTTTTGCAAGTTCTGATGTAAGATATTCTCTATACCACACAGGGTCATTTGTCCACTCAAATTGTGCAGTGGCCAATAGATCTGGCAAATAATATATTACCTGCTGTCTGCATGAAGCTCCTGCATAACGATAGCAAGTAATCTTTAAATCGGCATCTTGATCTGTTAAAGGCTTTATCCTATTTCCAGCAATAGTAAGCAAATATATTCTAACGCTATAATTCCTTCCATTTTTTGCAGCGCACTCCCCCTCTAATTTTTTGCATTCCATTTCAAATCTTTGATCGAGAGAGTGTAAAGCGCCAACTCTTCCTCCATATTTCGCGAGGACATACTGTGCAAATGCTATATCATCAGAATAAGAATACATATTGTTGTCCACCTATTACATATTTTGCTTGCCTTATGTCAAAAAAATATATAACATGTCACTTTTATAGTATCATCCACAACCCAAATTTACAATGATAAAGATAGACACCATCTTTCGAATGATTGGAAACGGCAAAGCTGTCCTTGCACCGAAGTTTGGCCTGTAGCTGAAACGCTTGCGTGGCGAAAATGAGATTCCCGGCCGAGGCTACCCTCAGCCGGGAATCTTGCGTTCAAAAATCCGCACAGTAATCCATCACGGCCTGCAGCTGTGGAGAGATCCACTTGTCCCGGTGGCAGAACAGCTGTTTCCAGACTTTGATTTCAAAGTCCGCTACCGGGAGGCGGACCAGCTGTCCGGCTGCCACGGCGGCATCCGTTGCGTAATCCGGGAGAAAGGAGCAGCCAGCCCCCTGGGATACCAGTTGGCAGAGCAGCTCCGTATCACTGGTTTCCAGCAGCGGCTGAATTTCCAGGGAGCGGGCCGCCAGGCCCTCGTCCATCAGCCGCCGGTAGCTCATGCCCTTTTCCGTCAGCAAAAACGGATAATCCATCAGTTCCCTCACAGACAAAGCGCTTTTGCGGCACAGGGGACACTCCGGCGGCGCCACAAAATGGGTATCAATTTGTGTCTCCCGGATCAGGCGGTACTCTGTGTTGTAAATATGGCTGTCCAGCGTCAAAACCAGGTCCACCTCATTGTGCCGCAGGAGCCGGAAGAGAGACTCCGTCCCAGCGGTAACGATCTTCAGACTGATTCCGGGATAGAGGGCCCAGAACCCCCGGAAGGTACGGCCCAGGCGGCTGCACAGTGAGTCCGCCGTGGCCAGGCGGACATGGCCGGTGATCTCTTCTTTTGCATGCAGGTCCTCCGTCAGATCCTGGGTCAGTTTATCCATCTGGTAGGCGTAGCGCAGAACCTCCCGGCCCTGGTCCGTCAGCTTCATGGCATGCCGGGTGCGCTCAAACAGGTGGGCACCCAGCTCCCGCTCCAGCTGCTTGATCTGAAAGGATACCGTGGATTGAGAGAATCCAAGCTGCTCTGCGGCCCGGGTGAAACTGGCCAGCTCCGCCACGGAGATAAAAGTTTTTAAATTCCGGAGATCCATGACAACGGTCCTTTTTAAATCGAAATTTTAGATAATCTGGATTGAAATTATCTATTTTACAAATGAATAACCCTATTATATACTGGAAAACAAGAAAATCAACCCCGCTTCTGTGTACCGGACCAGGCGGGTACACAGAGAAAGGGAGACACATCCAATGGAACTGATTATCCAGCTCATCTCTACGGTTTATAATTTTTTGTGGGGAGATCTGTTCACCATTCCCCTGCCGGGCGGCGGCTCGGCGGGGATCTCTTTACTGGTGCTGCTGCTGATTCCCACCGGCATTTACTTTACCATCCGAACCCGGGTGCTGCCCGTCCGCATGTTCCCGGAAATGCTGCGGCTGACTGTGGAAAAGCGCACCGGAGAGCGGGGACACGCCATCTCCGGCCTTCAGACCCTGATCGTCTCCACGGCCACCCGAGTGGGTATGGGAAATCTGGTGGGCGTTGTGGCGGCCATCTCTGCCGGCGGCGCAGGCGCGGTGTTCTGGATGTGGGTCTCGGCACTGCTGGGGTCCTCCACGGCATTTGTGGAGGCGACGCTGGCTCAGCTTTATAAGGAGAAGGACCCGCTGTACGGCGGGTATCGGGGCGGCCCCGCATATTATATCCACGCGTTTGTCCAGCGAAAGCTGGGCGGGAAGAAGCGGCGCTATTCCCTGGTGGCGGTGCTTTTTGCCATCTCGGGCCTCATTTGCTGGTGCGGTATCAGCCAAGTCATCAGCAATTCCGTCTCCAGCGCCTTTGAAAACGCCTTCCAGGTGCCGCCGCTGTACTCCACGCTGCTGCTGGTTCTCCTGGCGGCGGTGATCGTGCTGCGGAAAAATGCCACGGTCAAGGTGCTGGATGTGCTGGTGCCTGTGATGGCGGGATGCTATTTCCTCATTACGGTGGTGCTGCTGGTGAAAAACGCGGCACTGCTGCCCTCTGTGTTCCAGCGGATTTTTGAGGAGGCCTTCGGCATTCGTCAGGCAGTGGCGGGCGGTTTTGGCGCCGTACTGATGAACGGTGTGAAGCGGGGGTTGTTTTCCAACGAGGCGGGGTCTGGTTCCGCTCCCTGCGCTGCGGCTGCGGCGGATGTGAGCCATCCGGCCAAGGCGGGACTGCTGCAGGCGCTGGGCGTGTTCATTGATACCATTGTCATCTGCAGCTGCACGGCGCTGATTATGCTGGTGACGCCGGAGAAAAACATCGCGGGGCTGCAGGGCATGGATCTGCTGCAGGCGTCCATGCAGTATCACCTGGGGCAGTTCGGCGTGGTGTTCATTGCTCTGGTTCTGTGGCTGTTCAGCTTTTCCACGTTTATCGGCATTTTGTTCTACGCCCGATCCAACGTGGCATATCTGTTTGGAGACAACTGGGTCTCGCAGACGGGCTATAAGGTGCTGGCGCTGGTGATGCTCTTTATCGGCGGCATGGCGACCTATACGTTCGTGTGGGACCTGGGGGACGTGGGCATCGGATTGATGACCATTTTCAACATCGCGGTGATCCTCCCCATGTCCAAAGAGGCACTGGGATGCCTGCGGGAGTATGAGGGGCGCCTGCGGGAGCGGCGCTGATGCATCAAAAAAAGCAGCCTTTGGGCTGCTTTTTTTTGATACGCTTGCTCTGACGGATGAAACAGTGCTATAATAAAAAACTGGCCGCCAGAGCTGGAGCGTACCTTGCAAAAGGAGAGAACTATTATGAAGATCATTGACGCCCATCTGCATCTTTTTCCGGAGAATAAGGCATGGGCGGAGGAGATGGCCCGGAACGTGGGCCATCATAACAGCGCGGAGCATCTGCGCCAGGCATACCGGGAGCTGGGGATCGTCCATGGAGTGGTCATGGGCAACCACAGCCTCAAAACAGGAGAACAGCCCGGCCCCGGAGATTTGTTCCATTACTGCGCGGGGCTGGACGGTTCGCTGATGGACGACAGCGGGCGGCCGCTGCCGGATCTGGTGGAGCGGGTGGAGGAGCATCTGCAGCGGGAACGCTGCTGCGGGATCAAGCTCTACCCGGGATATAACCGGATCGCTCTGACAGACCCCATCTATGAGCCGCTCTACGCGCTGGCGGCACAGTACAAAAAGCCGGTGGCGGTGCATATGGGACTTACTGCCCATCCCCGGGCCTATCTCAAATACTGCCATCCGTTGGCGCTGGATGAAGCGGCAGCGGACCATCCGGACACCCATTTTGTCATGTGTCACTTTGGCAATCCCTTTCTGGATGCCGCGGCGGCAGTGGTGGAGAAAAACCCCAATGTGTCCGCGGACCTCTCCGGCCTGTTGGAGGGGCCGGTGGACCTGGAGGACTATTTCAGCCGTCAGGCGGGGTACCTCTCTTTGCTGCGCACATGGCTGACGGCCATTGACCGCTGGGACGATCTGCTCTTTGGAACGGACTGGCCGATCGTCAACCTGGGTACCTATGTGGCGTTTATCCGCCGCCTGATCCCGGAAGAGCACTGGGAGCAGGTGTTTTTTCAAAACGCCAACCGGGTCTATGGATTGGGCCTGTAAGTGGACAGAAAAAGACACCAAGACCAAAAGCGAGACCGCCCTTTCCGGCGGTCTCGCTTTGCATGTTCAGGAAACGGCTCAGGCGGCCGGGACAGTGAGGACCTGACCGATCTGAATCTGGTTGGGATCACGGATGATGGTGCGGTTGGCCTCGTAAAGCTCCGGCCAGCGGGTGCCGGTGCCGTAGAGCTTCTGGGCGATGTTCCAGAGGCAATCGCCGGCGGCGACGGTGTAGGTGGCCTGTGCCGGCGTCTGAGCGGAGGGTTCCTCCGCAGGTGTCTGGACCGGGGGCTCGGCAGGGGATTCCTCCGCGGGGAGGCTGTAATTCTTGGCCAAGTTTGCCCGCAGGGAATCCAGCTCCGCCTGGCTCAGACCGGCGCTGAGCATGTAGTTGGAGGCCGCGGCCGCAAGATCCACCTTGGAGAGATCCGTTCCCTCCGTGGCTCCGGTGATGGCAGTGAGGATGGAGACGATGTTGCTGTTTTTCACTGCCTCATACTGTTCGCTCCCTGCTTTCAGATGGTAGTAGTTCACATACGAGGTCATGTAATCCGTCACAACTTCCTCGTAGGTGGCGCCCATCAGGCATTCCAGCAGGGCGGAGGCAAATCCGGCCCGGTCCTTGCCCTCGTTGCAGTGGACCAGGTAGGGCCCTTCGTGTTCCGCCAGAAAACGCAGTCCATCAGCCAGGCCCGCCTTGAAGTCCGCGGCGCTGAAGTCCACACCCAGGTTCAGCGCCTTGACCTTTCCAGCTTCAAACAGGGACTGGTAATAGGGGGAGTTGAAGCCGTCTGCGGCGATGTAACCCTCGATCAGCGCATCGGAGTCGGCCAGATTCATGACGGTCTGGATGCCGTTGGCCTTGGCCAATGCATCTGCGTAAGCGGCCCGGCCCAGCTCGTTATTCATGGGGCTGCTGCTGCGGAAGAGTGCGTTTTCTCCCAGTTCTCCCACTGCTACATTGCGGAAGTTGGCAAATACCGCGTCGGAGGAATAGTCCGCCCGGTTATCGGTGCGGGTGAGCTGGTGGATGAGATACTGGTCGTGGTAGCCGCCGGGCTCCTTCATGGAGAGGGTGACGGTGATATCCTCTAGGGATTTCCCCGCAGGGAACACCCAGGTATAGGAGCCGTCCGCGGCGGTGGTTTTCGTGGCAAGACCGCTGGCAGTGGCAAAATCCCCCATATTGATGGCGGCGATCAGCACGCCTTCGCTGTCCCGCAGCACCAGGGCGCCAGTGTCTACGTCGGAGTAGTTGGTGCAAAGCGGCATTTCGTATTCGATTCCATCCACGGTGATCTGCAGCAAATCGCCGTAGGTGTAGCCGCCTTTCTCCACCTCTGCCGGGTCAATGTCCAGAACCAGATTGCCATACTTTTGAATTTCCTGCACGCCGCCTTCCAGAACCGGATAGGAGGCCTCCTCTGCCGCCGAAACCGGCAGCGTCAGGCTGAGGACCAACGCCAGGGCCAGGAACAGGGAACCGATCTTTTTCATACACATTCCTCCTGTCAGAATTTCCCGGATTTTGCTGGGAGTCCTTACTATGAAGTATAGCACAGGCGGCATTTTCTGACCAGATACTTTTCCGGCTTTTCCCAGTTCGGGAGACACAAAGCGGGCAAGAAAAGGCAGAGGGGACATCCACAAGGATGCCCCCTCTGCCTTTGAGCGCTGAGCAAGCGCGGCGAAGTTCGGCAGAGCGGCCGCTTACACCGTCACAGCTGCCCGGAGTTTTGCAAGATCCTCCTCATCCGGATGGGAGAGGGCACGGTCGAAATTCTCCAGCATGAGGGTGCGCCGGGGACTGTCCTCCATGGCTTCGTAGCGGTCCCGCACGGCCTGCGGCATCTTTCCCTGGCACATGTAGGTTCCGGTCACCTGGACCTCTGCGACCAGATTTTCCCGTACCCGGCCCAAAATCTGCTCGAAATAGGCAGGGGATCCGCCGAATCCGGCGGTACCAAACAGGAATACCCGCTGATTGGTTAGTTCCTTCAAAAATGCGGCGATGGACGTGTCACAGGTCCCTTTGTCGGTCCAGAAGCCTACGTAAAGGGTGTCCGCTGCCAGGGCTCCGGGGTCGGGAGCGCCGAAGTAGACACACTCCCCCTGCGGCAGTGTCTCCCGGATGGCCTGAGCCAGCAGGGCGGTGTTGCCTGTACGGCTGCTGAAAACAATGGCGTAACTCATGTGATTTCCTTCCTTTCATAGATGCAGTGAACGCCCCGGTGGGCCATCATGCCGCCCAGGCACTCCTTGTTGCAGCGGACGCAGCGGTGGATTTCTTTCACACGGCCCTCCTGGATTTTCCGGGGCCAGTCCGGGTCAGCGGTGAGCTGGCGGCTCATGGCGGCGCAGTCGATGCGCCCGGAGCGCAGCTGTTCCTCTACAAAGTCCGGGTCGGTGAGCCCGCCCACACCGCAGATGGGGAGCTTTGTAAGGGCACGCACCTGATCGCAGAATTTCAAAAAGCAGCCTTCACCGCCGAATTCCGGATGGTTTCTGGGGGGGATTGTGTCGCTGAGCTCACTGTGATTGGCCAGCGTTACATGGAAACTGGTGACCCCCGCTTGCTCCAGCAGCGGCACAAAGACCGGCAGTTCCGACTCCAGCACACCGGCGTTTCCGTAGTGGGGATCTTCCTGCCGTACGGCCAGCTTGTAAT
>FR890932.1:15663-22901 GCA_000436875.1 Oscillibacter sp. CAG:155
CGGGCTGGGTTCCCGGGGCCGCCGCCGTAGCGGTCGGTGCGGTGGTTGAAGACCGTGGAACTGAAGCTGCCGCACATCCGGTCTCCATGGACCTGCACCATATCAAAGCCCGCCTGCAGGGCCAGCTCTGCCGCTGTTCCGAAGGCGTCGGTGATCTGTGCGATTTTTTTCTCCGGAAGGCCCGTGATGTAAGGGGCCACCTGCTGATTCAGAAGAGGCCGCAGTTCCTCCATGGAGATACGCTTGGTGAGCACGCCGGGGATGTACTTCACCATGGCCTTGAGATTGGAGTCGGACTGGTGAAGCTGTGCGCAGAGCTTGCATCCCTCCCGGTGGACGGCATCTGCCAGGGCCTTGTAAAAGGCAAAGCCTTTCTTGGAATAGAGAGAGGGGCCGAAGCCGTGCGGGAGCACCGGCACATCGCCGATGATGATCATGGCGCAGCCTCCTGCGGCGATTCTGCGCAGGCGTTCCACCTGCTCCTCCTGGGGAAGGCCCAGACTGGTGGGAGCAAAGATGATGCGGTTTTTCAGGGGCAGCCCGCCGTAGTTCAGGGGGCTGGAGATGTTTTCGTACATGTAGAATCCACTCCTTTTCTGGTGGCTTTTTCTAAGAGTGCAAATAACTGTTTTTGTTCTGCCTCGTCCAGGGCACTCAGAGCCTCCTTGTCCCAGTCGAAAAAGACCTGGTGACTGACAGAAAAGGCCTCCTGCCCTTTGGGACTCAGATTCAGGTGGTAGGCCCGGCCGGACTTTTCCCGGGTGAGGAATCCCTCCTCCACCAGTTTGGTGATACAGCGCTGGGAGTAGCCCCAATCCAGGCCCAGGGCCGCTGTCAGTTCCGCCTGGGTGCAGCCTGGGTGCTTGCCTACATAGATGACCGGGAACAAAGAGCCGAAGCTCAGCCCCAGCTGCTGGAGCCGCCGGGTGGTATAGGCGGTAAAGCTGCGGTGAAACACGGTGGCGTAGTAGGCAAGGGTTTGGAACATGAAACGGTCAACTCCTTTTTCTTGACCTGGTCAAGTATAATGCGCAAACTTGATAAAGTCAAGTAAAAAATAAAAAAGCATCGCGGAAAATTTTCCCGCGATACAAAGAGCGCTCGCTTTTATAAAAAAGTCAGAGCAAGCGATATGGCGCTTGCTTCGACGTGCACATTCGCAGCAGGATAGATGCTGCATCCAAAACCAAATCGCAACCCAGCGCAAGCGGTTGCGATTTGGAAAGAAGGAGCAAGGGAACGGGCGGATAATGTTTTTTGCCATGGGAACAAAAAGACGTCGGAGCAAAGCGGACTTTGCTCCGACGTGGTGCCGGTGGTGGGACTCGAACCCACACGGTATCGCTACCAACGGATTTTGAGTCCGTCACGTCTACCAATTCCATCACACCGGCAATTACAGTGCTTGTTTATTATACTAGATGAAAAAGTAAAATTCAAGAGCGGATTTTGATTCCGGACAAAATCATGAACAGTCCGTAAAAAACGTGGAAAATCAAAAGAAGATCTACACAAATCTTGGAGGACGTGCTATCATATATAAGTTAAATTATGCGCGTTATGCACATCTGCGACCTGCGCGATACAAAAGGG
The DNA here is from genome assembly GCA_000436875.1 of Oscillibacter sp. CAG:155. Lineage (GTDB taxonomy): Bacteria > Bacillota > Clostridia > Oscillospirales > Oscillospiraceae > Oscillibacter. Next base: position 17,257 of record FR890932.1, read on the forward strand.
GGGAACGAGACCGTGAGACGATGGATGCGCGCCGCTTTGCTGGGACTGATGCTTGGCGTATTGCTGCAAACGGCCTGCGGCTGCAGCACCGGATTCATTTTCAACCCCCAGGAGCTTTACAGCCTGCCGCAGCTTCCGCCGAAGTATGATGCGCTCAACCAGTGCCTTTCCGAAATCATCAATGGAGGGGCGGAGTATGCCGCGCCTACCTCGGGAACCAATATTCAGGCGGTGCAGATGGTGGATCTGGACGGTGACGGCCAGGAAGAGGCCGTGGCATTTTTCCGTAATGCCGCGGATGAAAAGCCCTTGAAGATCTATATTTTTGCCGCTGAGGGCGAGAGTTACCGGCAGGTAGCAGTGATTGAGGGAAGCGGTACCGCCATTTACAGCATCGACTATCAGGATCTCAATGGAGACGGCGAGATGGCACTGCTGGTGGGCTGGCGGGTCAGTACGGACTTGCAGGCGCTGTCGGTCTACGCACTGGACGGCGACGAGGCGGTAGAGCTGGTCCGGTCCAATTACGTCAAATATGCCATCACCGACTTGGACCAGGATCAGCAAAAGGAACTGATGGTTCTGCGCTCAGACAACCAGGGCGAGGGCGTTGCGGAATATTACAGCTGGCAGGACGGAAGTCTGCTGCCCAGCTCCACGATCCGCATCTCCATTACCATGGCAGAACTGAGCCAGCAGGGACGGATCGTCAACGGTATGCTGCGGGACGAGGTGCCTGCACTGTTTATCACCGGTGTCGCGGAAAATGCTGAGGCCATCACGGATATTCTGACCGTTCGGGACGGAGAGCTGACCAATGCGGTGCTCTCCAACATGACGGGGGTTTCCCAGGTGATTGCGCCGTTTCGGTCGCTGTATCCCTACGACATCAACAACGACGGCGTGACGGAGGTGCCGCAGCCTGTGTCGATGCCGGGCTGGGGTAGCGGACTGACTTCGGATGACGGCTACCGCATTGACTGGTACAGCTACGACTCCGAGGGAAAGGGCAAGATCGTGATGCGGACGTATCATGATATGGAGAGCGGCTGGTATTTCCAGCTGCCGGAGGACTGGACGGATCTGATCCAGATACACCGCAGCTCCGGCACGGATGAGACCGTTGTGACCTTTTCCGTACAGGAGGGAGATACCGTGCGGGAGATCCTGAGCATCAGCACCCTCACCGGCAGCAACAGGGAAGTTCAGGCCAGCCGCGGAAACCGGTTTAATCTCAGCCGTCAGTCGGACGCCACTTATACGGCCGAGCTGCTGAGCGGCAACAGCGGATGGAAGTACGGACTGACGGAAGACCAGGTGCGGGAGGCATTCAGCCTGATCCGGTCCGAATGGCTGACCGGAGACAACTGAGAAGGCAGAAAGGACGGATATCACCATGAAAAAAGTATTGGTACTGGAGGATGAATCCAGCATCCGCAGTTTTATCGTCATCAATCTGCGCCGGGCCGGCTATGACGTCATTGAGGCGGAGAGCGGCGAGGAGGCCCTGGACCGTTTGCAGGAGAACCCGGACACCAAGGTGGCGCTTCTGGATATCATGCTGCCGGGGATCGACGGCTTTGAGGTCTGCCGCCGCATTCGGGCTACCAACACCAAGATCGGCATCATCATGCTCACTGCCCGTTCCCAGGAAATGGATAAGGTCACGGGCCTGATGACCGGCGCCGACGACTATGTGACCAAGCCCTTCTCCCCGGCGGAACTCACCGCCCGGGTGGATGCGCTGTTCCGCCGGGCCGGCGGGGAGGACCCGGTCCAGACCGGGGAGATCCGGCAGGACCCCTTCCTGCTCAATACCCGCAACCGGACGCTGGAGAAGAACGGCCAGCGGATCAAGCTGACCCAGGTGGAGTACTCCATCATGAAGGTCTTTATGGAAAACCCGGGCAAGGCCCTCTCCCGGGAGGAGATCCTGGACATGGTTTGGGGTCGGGACTATTTCGGTGAGCTGAAGATCGTGGATGTCAACGTCCGCCGTCTCCGGCTGAAGATCGAGGATAACGTGCAGAATCCCACTTATATCACCACTGTCTGGGGATATGGATACAAGTGGGGCTTTTGAGCGTGTCCGGAGGTGTGAGCGCATGGGCATGCTGAAGACGCCGTGGCAGCGGGCATACCAGGCGGTTTGGCGGCGTGAGGAGCGGTATCTGGCCCGATATGAGACCCGCCGGGAATCCCAGCTGGATGCAAAGCTGGGCGAGTTGGCGCCGGAATCGCTGCTGGAGACACTGCACACCGCTTTTTCCAAGGCATTTTCAGCGGTGTTTGAAAAGGGCACCGGACTGATCGACTGGGCAGGACGGCAGGACCGGCGGCGGGCCGACTGTCGGGTGCGGCAATACGCCGCAGACCAGCGGGAGGACCACAGGGCCCTGCGGGCGTTTTCCAAAGCTGCCGGCACGGCCGGCCGGGGCAATGTGTTGCTCTCCGGCGCTGCCGGGATCGGCATGGGCCTCGTGGGTGCGGCACTGCCGGACGTGCCGCTTTTTACCGCCATGCTGCTCAAATGCGTCTATGAGACCGGGGAGAGCTTTGGTTTTTCCCATGACACGCCGTCCGAACGGCGCTTCGTTTTGCGCCTGATCGAAGCGGCACTGTCCGACGGGGCAGAGCTGAGAGATCGCAACCAGGCGCTGAATGCCTTTATCCAGGACGGGTGCTGGCGGGACCAGCCGCCTGAGGAGGTCCAGCTCCGGGCAACGGCCCGGCAGGTGTCGGAAGCGGTGCTGTATGGAAAGATCCTCCAGGGGATTCCTCTCGTGGGGGTCCTGGGCGGCGCGGAAGACGCGATCCTTTTGGGCCGTGTCCAGCGGTATGCTGCCATCAAATACGAGCGGCGCTTTTTGATCCGGCGTCGGCTGGCTCAACTGAAATGAAACACGGATCGGGAGAGGAGGTCCCGCTATGACGGAAGGGAAGCCCCCCAGATGGAAGGTCCTGCGGCTGCGGGGTCTGCGGCAGCGGTGGATCGTCAACACCGTAATGCCGGTTCTGGTGCTGCTGATTTTGCTGATGACTCTGTTTTCCGCGGGGGTATCCAGCTACTATTACCGCAGCATGCAAAATGGCCTGGAAAAGCAGGCCCAGGCGCTGGCCAGCGCCTTTGACGAGTACTTTATGGACAACGGCTTTGCCGAGTATTCCCGGAAAGCGGAGCAGACCGCCAATTCCTACGAGGACAAGGACCGCATCGAGCTGCAGTTTATCAGCAGCACCGGGCGCATCCAGGTGTCCACCTCCGGCCTGACGGCCGGCACCGCTCCCGGTACCAGCGACATCGATCAGGCCATCGCGGAAAATGAGATGAAGGCCTTCCAGGGGAAGGACCCGGAGACCGGGGAGAAGATCCTCTCTGTCTCCCATCCCCTGACCTTTAACGGCCGGGTGGTGGGCGTGATGCGCTTTGTCACGTCGCTGCGGGTGGCGGACCGACAGATCATGCTGGCAAATCTCGTGATTCTGGCGGTAGCCATCTTGTGCATGGCGCTGGTCGTCATCTCCAACCTGCTCTTCATCAACAACGTGGCGGAGCCGGTGGCGGTGGTGACGGACGCGGCCAAGCGGATCTCCGCCGGCAGCTACGGAATCCAGATTGAAAACAAATACACCGACGAAATGGGAGAACTGGTGGACAACATCAACGACATGTCGCTGAAGATCGGCCAGAATGAAAAGATGAAATCCGAGTTCATCTCCTCGGTGTCCCATGAGCTGCGCACACCGCTGACGGCCATCAACGGCTGGGGTGAGACGATCCTGGCGGACCCAACCGGCGATCCGGTGCAGCTGCGCCGGGGCATCCGCATCATCCTCAATGAGTCCAGGCGTCTTTCTACAATGGTGGAGGAGCTGCTGGAATTCTCCAAGATGGAGGACGGCCGGTTCACGCTGCGCATTGAGGAGGTGGACCTCCAGGCGGAGTTTGAGGACGCTGTATTCACCTACCGCCAGCTCTTCCGGCAGGAGGGTATCGACCTGGAGTACGAGAGCGGAGACGAGCTGCTGCCGCCCATTCCCGGAGACCCGGAGCGGCTCAAGCAGGTCTTCTGCAACGTACTGGATAACGCCGCCAAGCACGGCGGTTCCGGCAAGCGCATCACCGCATCGGTCTGCCAGGAGGGCGAATACGAGGTGGTCCGGGTCCGGGACTACGGCCCCGGAATCCCGGAGGCGGAGCTGCCCTTTATCAAGCAGAAGTTCTACAAGGGTTCTTCCAAGGCCCGGGGCAGCGGCATCGGCCTTGCGGTGTGCGATGAGATCGTCAACCTCCACAACGGAACCTTTACCATCGGCAATGCGGACGGCGGCGGTGCCATCGTTACCATTCGCCTTCCGATGAAGGAATGAAAATCGAACAATCGTTTGATTTTTGCTGAAAAATATGCTACACTAAGAGATTAGAAAGGAACATCCATGGCAGAGCAGAACAAATCCTGCGCCTTCCGCACCAGCATCGGCGGACAGGCGCTGATCGAGGGCATCCTGATGCGGGGGCCGGAGAAGCAGGCCATCGTGGTCCGAGATCAGGAGGGCCACCTGGTGGAAAAGGTGGAGGAGCTGCGGTTCATCAAGGACCGCTATCCCATCCTGGGCCTCCCACTGGTACGGGGCACCGTGAACTTCCTGGGAGCTATGGTCAGCGGCGTCAAGGCGCTGATGTACTCGGCGGATTTTTATCCGGAGGAAGAGGCGGCCAAGCCCTCAAAATTTGAGCTTTGGCTGGAAAAGCACCTCTCAAGTAAGAAGCTGGAAAGCGCCGTGGTGGCGCTGGCGGTGCTGCTGGGCGTGGGGATGAGCATCTTTTTGTTCCTGGTGCTGCCCACCTTTTTGACAGGCGGCATTCTGCACTTTTTCCCGGACTTCCCCATGTGGGGGAGAAACCTGGTGGAGGGTATCCTGAAGGTTTTGATCTTTCTGGTCTATTTGATCGTCTGCTCCAAGCAGAAGGATATTTACCGGGTGTTTCAGTACCACGGGGCGGAGCATAAAAGTATCTTCTGCTATGAGGCGGGACTGCCGCTGACGGTGGAAAACGTCCGTATTCAGCCCCGGCATCATCCCCGCTGCGGCACCAGTTTTCTCTTTGTGGTGATTTTCGTGTCGATTCTGGCATCCAGCGTGGTATTTGGCATCTGGCCCATTACCAATGTCTGGCTGCGGACGCTGGCCCATCTGCTGCTGCTGCCGCTGGTGGTGGGTATCACCTACGAGTTCAACCGCTGGGTGGGCCGCCATGCTCAGGACAACGTCCTGGCCAAGATCCTCACCGCCCCCGGACTGTGGATGCAGAACTTTACCACCAATGAGCCGGATGACGGCATGATCGAGTGTGCTATCCGGTCACTGGAGCTGGTGCTGCCCTCGGAGAAGGGTAAGGACGCCTGGTAAACGGGAGACCGGGACAGGCGCATCACGGGGGAGATTGGAAGGACGGAACGTACTTATGGCAATTACCTATAACAATTTATACCTGGATATCCGTCAGCAGCTGCGGCGCTCCGGCATTGAGGCTGCTACGCTGGAGGCCCGGGAGCTGGTGTGCTTCGGCACCGGGAAAAGCCGGGAGGAGCTGACCCGGGACGGAGGGCTTTATGCCTCTCCGGAGCTGGAACGGCGGGTCC
>FR890932.1:22971-23140 GCA_000436875.1 Oscillibacter sp. CAG:155
TATCTGATCGGAGAGTGGGAGTTCTACGGATTGCCCCTGGATATCTCTCCGGAGGTGCTGATCCCCCGGCCCGATACGGAAGTGCTGGCCGAGCAGGCCATTTCCTACGTGCGGGAGCAGGGGGAGTGCCGGGTGCTGGACCTGTGCGCCGGCAGCGGCTGCGTCGGGC
>FR890932.1:23188-33609 GCA_000436875.1 Oscillibacter sp. CAG:155
GGCGTGCCGGGTAGTGCTGGGAGAGTGGTCTGACGGCGCACTGAAGATCTGCCGGCAGAACATCCGCCGCAACAGCCTTACCGCCCGGGTGGTGCCCATGCAGACAGATGCCCGGGAAAAACCGGACAAATCCCTGGGGGAATTTCAGTGTATCGTCTCCAATCCCCCGTACATTCCCCGGGCGGACATCGACACACTGGATGCATCTGTCAAGGACTACGAGCCGCATCTGGCTCTGGACGGCGGTGAGGACGGCCTGGACTTTTACCATACCATCTCAGAGAAATGGAAGGAGGTCCTGGTCCCCGGCGGCCGGCTCTATTTCGAGGTGGGCATCGGCCAGGCGGACAGTGTGCTGCGCATCATGCGGGCTCAGGGCTTTGGGGATATTCAGGTGGTCAAGGACCTCCACGATATCCCCCGGGTGGTATTCGGCACCCTTTGTACGGAAATTTGAGAAATTCTGCGGCAGGAGCACTTTCCCGCCTGCATCATGCGGACCGGGCCGCAGAATGAGCGAAGATTAGGAGGAGAAACAGATGGCAAAGGAGAAAGCACCGCTGCCTTCGGCAGCACCGGCGGACGATAAGAAAAAGGCCATTGATACCGCAATGGCCCAGATCGAGAAAATGTACGGCAAGGGTTCCATCATGCGCTTCGGCGACAAGGCGGAGCTGAATGTGGACTTTATTCCCACCGGCTCTCTGGCGCTGGATGTGGCGCTGGGGATCGGCGGCCTTCCCAAGGGGCGGATCGTGGAGATCTACGGGCCTGAGTCCTCCGGTAAGACCACGCTGGCGCTGCATGTGGTGGCGGAGGCCCAGAAGCGGGGCGGTGAAGTGGCTTTCGTGGATGCGGAGCATGCTCTGGACCCCACCTATGCCCGGGCACTGGGCGTGCGGGTGGAGGATATGCTGATCTCCCAACCGGACACCGGTGAGCAGGCCCTGGAAATCACCGAGGCGCTGGTCCGTTCTGGAGCTATTGACGTCATCGTGGTGGACTCCGTGGCCGCGCTGGTTCCCCGGGCGGAGATCGAGGGTGAGATGGGCGACAGCTACGTGGGTCTCCAGGCCCGCCTGATGAGCCAAGCACTGCGCAAGCTCACCGGCGCCATCGGCAAGACCAACACAATCGTTATTTTCATCAACCAGCTGCGGGAAAAAGTGGGCGTCATGTACGGCAATCCGGAGGTTACTACCGGCGGCCGGGCGCTGAAATTCTACTCCTCCGTCCGCATCGATGTGCGGCGGATCGAAGCACTGAAAAACGGCTCCGAGATCATCGGCAACCGCACCCGGGCCAAGGTGGTGAAAAACAAGATGGCACCTCCGTTCCGGGAGGCGGAGTTCGACATCATGTACGGCGAGGGCATTGCCCACGAGGGCGAGCTGATCGACCTGGGTGTGAAGCTGGATCTGGTGCAGAAGGCGGGCTCCTGGTTCTCCATGGGAGAGACCCGCATCGGCCAGGGCCGGGACGCCGCCAAGAAATATCTCAAGGAAAACCCGGAGATCGCCGCGCAGCTGGAGGCGGATATCCGCAAGAACTTCGATAAGCTCCTGAGCAACCAGGCCCGGATTGCCGCCAAGGCCGCTGGGCGTGCGGTGGACGTGAGCGCCGACGACTTCAACGATGACAATTGAGCGCATTGAGGCGTCCCGGCATAAAAAGGGCCGGGTGCTGGTATTCCTGGAGGACGGCGCCTGCCTTCGGATCACGGAGCAGGAGCTGCTGGACTTTGGCCTGCGGGCCGGAGATGAACTGAACGACAAGACCCTGCAAAAGCTCAAAGAGGCCGCTGGCGTGTCCAATGTAAAAGCCACAGCGGCAGATCTGGTGGGCAAGCGGGCCATGAGCCGCCGGGATCTGGAGCGCAAACTCCGGGACCGGGGCGCCAGCGAGGCGGAAGCCCGCTACGCCGCCGAGTGGCTGGAGGCCATCGGTGCCATCAACGACGCGGACTACGCCGCGGTGCTGGCCCGGCACTGCGCGGATCTGGGCTACGGTCCTCAGCGGGTGCGGGAGAAGCTCTACGAAAAGGGCGTGCCCCGGGAGCTGTGGGACGATGCCCTGGATACCCTTCCAGATCCCGCTGGACAGATCGACCGCTTTCTGGTATCCAAACTCCGGGGCCGGGTCCCGGATGAGAAGGAGAAAAAGCGCCTTTGCGACGCCTTGGCCCGCCGGGGCTTTGCCTGGCCGGATATCCGGGCGGGATGGAGCCGACTGGGGGAGGAGATCCCCCAGGAGTGACACGGAAGGAGCGTGTGGCTCATGACCGGAAGAAACCGAGCACTGCGATTTTTTGCCTTGTCCCTGGCCGGGGTCCTCTTGGCCCTGCTGCTCTGGAGGCTCAGTCCCGGTCCGGAGTGGCTGGCCTGTTCCACGGCGGAACGCTACACGCGGCAGTGCGCCCCTGCGTACAGCCATCTCACCATGGTGCTGGAGGGAGAGGTCAGCCGCCATGTGGTGGGATCATTTTGCGTGGAATATCCGTCCTGGACGGTGCTATTGTCCCAGGAAAACGACCCGGATCTCCAAGGCCCTTTCCTTCGGCTGGAGATGCATAACGGGATCTTTCCCACTGCGGTGACCGCAGCCAGCTGGTGGACGCCGGAAATCTCTCTGCCTGTTTCTCAATAAAAAATCAAAAAACGGAGCGATCCTATGTCATACAAAATAGCATTTATTTCCCTGGGCTGTGCGAAGAACCAGGTGAACTGCGAACAGATGATGGCCACTTGTCAGAAGGCCGGGTACACCATCCAGGTGGCGCCGGAGGGGGCCGACGTGGTGGTGGTGAATACCTGCGGCTTTTTGACCTCCGCCTGTGAGGAGGCCATCGACAACATTCTGGAGATGGCGGAGCTGAAAAAGGCCGGGCAGGTGAAAAAGATCCTGGTCACCGGCTGCATGGCCCAGCGGTACAAGGAGGACGTCCTTTCGGAACTGCCGGAGGTGGACGGCGTGCTGGGCACCGGCAGCTACGGCGACATTGCCGATGCGGTGGCGGAGGTCATGGACCAGGGACTGCGGCCCTGTCACTTGGGCAATATCCACACCGCCGACCAAAGCGGTGAGCGGATCTTGTCCACGCCGCCTTGGTATGCCTACCTGCGGATTGCCGAGGGGTGCGACAATCACTGCGCCTACTGCGTGATCCCCTCCTTGCGGGGAAAGTACCGCAGCCGCCCTATGGACGAGCTGCTGGAAGAGGCAAAGGAGCTGGCTTCCGCCGGGGTGAAGGAATTGCTGGTTATCGCCCAGGACATCACCCGTTACGGTACGGACCTGAGCGGCGAGCATCAGCTGGCAAAGCTGCTGACGGAGCTGTGCAAGCTGGACTTCCACTGGATTCGCCTGCATTACCTCTATCCTGATGAGATCACCGAGGAGCTCATCGACACCATCGCCCGGGAGCCCAAGATCGTCAAGTATCTGGACATTCCCATCCAGCACTGCAACGACGGTATCCTGAAGGCCATGAACCGGCGGGATACCAAGGCAGAGCTTTTAGAGCTCTTTGCCAAGCTCCGCTCCCGTATCCCCGGTCTGGTGCTACGCACCAGCCTTATCACCGGTCTGCCTGGCGAAGGGGAGACGGAGCTGGAGGAACTGTGTGAATTCCTGCGCCAGACCCGCATCGAGCGGGCCGGCGTGTTCCCGTTCTCTCCGGAGGAGGGAACCCGAGCCGCCCAGATGGAGCATGTGGACATGGAGGAGGCCCGCCGCCGTGCGGAGCTGGTGGTGGACGTGCAGTCTGATATCATCGACGATTACAACGACTCTGTTCTCGGCACCGAGCGGGAGGTTTTGTGCGAGGGCTTCGACGGCCAGGCCCAAATGTACTTTGGCCGCAGCTATGCCGAGTCTCCGGAGATCGATGGCCGTATCTATTTCACCGCCGATCAGGAGGTGGAGCCGGGTACCTTTGTAACCGTTCGGCTGACAGGCACCATGGACGGCGAGCTGACCGGCGAAGAGGTGTAAAGCACCGGAGAGTGAGCACATGAAGCATCCGCTGGAGGAGATTCCCGGCGTGGGGCCCCGGATCGCCGGCGTCATGGAGAGAATGGGTATCCGTCAGGTCTCTGACCTGGTGGGGAAGGACCCGGAAGAACTATACCGCCGGGAGTGTCGGCTCAAAGGATTTGAGGAGGATCGCTGTGCCCTGTATGTCTGGCGGACGGCGGTTTATTATGCCGAGAACCCGGTGCGGGAAGCGAAAAAATTAAAATGGTGGTATTGGAAAGACAAACCCTATCCGCCGCCAAAAGAAGGAGAAACCAATGAATCTGCCAAATAAACTGACTCTTTTGCGCATTATATTGATCCCTGTATTTATGGTGGTGCTGTACTGGGGATTTCCATATGCCAACTATGTGGCGCTGGCCATTTTCATCATCGCCAGTCTGACGGATATGCTGGATGGAAAGATTGCCCGGAAGTACAATCTGGTGACGGACTTCGGCAAGTTTGCCGATCCCCTTGCAGATAAGATGCTGGTGACGGCGGCCATGCTGTGGTTCGTGGAAAACCATCAGATGGCGGCCTGGATGCTGCTGATCGTCATCTGCCGGGAATTCGCAGTCAGCGGTCTGCGGATGATCGCCAGCGACAAGGGGCGGGTGATCGCCGCCGGCTGGTCCGGAAAGGTCAAGACCGCCTCTACTATGGTGTGCATTGTGCTGATGTTCCTGCCCATCCCGCCGGTGCTCAACACGATCTGCTGCTGGGTCATCACGCTGACGACGTTGTATTCCGGCGTGGAATACTTTGTAAAAAACAAAGACGTTATCGCCACTGCCTGAGTACAGGTTCCGGCGTTTCCTCTCCGTTTCGGGGAGGGTGCGCAGCCCCGTTCGTAATGAAATCAAGAGAGCCTGCCGTTTCAAACGGCAGGCCCTTTTTGCATATGGTGCAAAACATACCGCGAATCCGGGAAGGGAGAGCGCTGCGGAGCGGCTTGCATGCGCGGGCGGCGGATGCCGAAAATCGGTCCGCAGAAGGCAGCGATACCACAGAGTTCCCACTTTCCTATAAAACCTACTTGACAAATAGGAAAAAGCATGATATGAATATATCATACAAAACAGATAGGAAATAAGGAGAAACTGCCATGAAGATTTACGCGGATCATGCGGCCACCACCGCCGTCAGCGATACGGCCATGGCTGCGATGCTGCCCTGCTTCCAGGGCATTTACGCCAATCCCTCCAGCCTCCACAGTCCCGGTCAGCGGGCGGCGGAGAAGCTGGTGGAGGCCCGGGAGATTTTTGCCCGGAATCTGAACGCCGCCCCCCGGGAGATTACCTTTACCTCCGGCGGCAGCGAGTCCGATGTTCAGGCTCTGCGTACCGGCGCGGCGCTGGGGGCCCGGAAGGGCAAGCGCCATATCCTCTCCACCAAGTTTGAGCACCATGCAGTCCTCCACACCCTCAAGGCGCTGGAGAAGGAGGGATTCACAGTTACGCTGTTGGATATTCCTGCCGACGGTGTGGTGACGGCGGAGGCGGTCCGGGAGGCCCTGCGGCCGGATACCTGCCTGGTGTCGGTGATGTTTGCCAATAACGAGATCGGTACCATCCAGCCCATCGCGGAGATCGGAGCGCTGTGCCGGGAGGCAGGCGTACTGTTCCACACCGACGCAGTCCAGGCGGCGGGCCATCTGCCCATTGACGTGGAGGCCATGCACATTGACCTGCTGTCCCTGTCCGCCCACAAGTTCCGGGGCCCCAAGGGAGTGGGTGTGCTGTATGCCCGCCGGGGCGTTGCGCCGGAAACGGTGATCCACGGCGGTGCTCAGGAGTGGGGCAAGCGAGCCGGAACGGAGAACCTGCCTGGTATCTGCGGCGCGGCAGCGGCCTTTGACGAGGCTTGCACCAACCTCAGGGAGAGCACGGCCTACCTGGCGCCGCTGCGGGACAAGCTGATCGCCGGTTTGACCGCCATCCCCCACACCGTGCTCAACGGCGACCCCGTCCGGCGGCTGCCGGGAAACGTCAACGTCTGCTTTGAGGGCATCGAGGGAGAGTCGCTGCTGCTGATGCTGGATGCAAAGGGCATCGCGGCGTCTTCCGGCTCCGCCTGCACCTCCGGGTCCCTGGACCCAAGCCATGTGCTGCTGGCACTGGGACGGCCCCATGAGGTGGCCCACGGTTCCCTGCGGCTGAGCCTGGACGTGGACAACACGCCGGAGGAGATTGACTATATTCTGGACGTCCTGCCCGGCATCGTCTCGTACCTGCGGGAGATCTCCCCGGTGTGGGACGAACTGGAGACGGGCCGGCGGCCCCATCTGATTTGAAAGGGAGGAACCAACAATGGCATTGTACAGTGATAAGGTCATGGACCACTTCCAGAATCCACGGAACGTGGGCAAAATGGAGAACGCCGACGGCATCGGCGAAGTAGGCAACGCCAAGTGCGGCGACATCATGCGGATGTACATCAAGGTGGACCCCCAGACACAGGTCATCACCGACGTGAAGTTCAACACCTTCGGCTGCGGCAGCGCCATTGCCACCAGCTCCATGGCCACGGAGATGATCAAGGGCAAGCCCATTTCAGAGGCGCTGAAACTCTCCAACAAGGCGGTGGTGGAGGCGCTGGATGGCCTGCCCACCCATAAGATCCACTGCTCCGTTCTGGCGGAGGAGGCGGTCCGGGCGGCGGTAAAGGACTATTTTGACCGCAACGGCATCCCCTATGGGGACGAGCTCCAGGACTGCGCCGGCCACTGTGATACCTGCGGCCACAGCTGCGAAGTGTGAGCGGCTGACGGAAGAATAAAAAGACCCCCCGGCACAGAAAAATCTGTGCCGGGGGGTTGTTCATGAGAAAGGGACGGGGGAGCGGTCAGTTCCCGCTGTGCTCCGCCTCGTATTTTTTCAGGAAGTCCACCAGGGCCACCACGCCTTCCTTGGGCATGGCGTTGTAAATGGAGGCCCGCAGGCCGCCTACGCTCTTGTGGCCCTTCAGGTTGTCGAAGCCCGCCGCCTTGCTGGCTGCCACCACGTCGGCGTCCTGCTCCTTGCTGGGGGTGACGAAGGGGACGTTCATGAGGGAGCGGTCCTCCTTGCGCACGGCGCCGGTGAAGAACTTGCTCTGGTCCAGGAAGTCATAGAGAATGGCCGCCTTTTCCTCGTTGCGCTTGGCCATGGCCTCCAGGCCGCCGTGGGCGAGCAGGTACTTGAACACCTTGCCGCAGCAGTAGATAGCCCAGCAGTTGGGGGTGTTGTACAGAGAGTCGTTATCGGCATGGGTCTTGTAGTTGAGATAAGTGGGGACAAAGGTGGGCAGGTCGTCCCGCAGCAGATCCTCCCGGATGATGACGATGGCCATGCCGGCGGGCCCCACGTTCTTCTGCACGCCAGCCCAGATCAGGCCATAATCGGAGACGTTGCAGGGACGGGAGAGGAACATGGAGGACTGGTCTGCCACCAGCACCTTGCCCTTGGTATTGGGGAGCTGGTGATAGGTGGTGCCGTTGATGGTCTCGTTTTCGCAGATGTAGACATAGTCGGCGTTGTCCGGAATGTCCAGATCCGAGCAGTCGGGAATATAGGAGAAGTTCTTGTCGGCGGAGGAGGCAACAATCTTGACTTTGCCATATTTCTGGGCTTCTTTCAGGGCCTTCTTGGACCAGTTGCCGGTCTCCACATAGCAGGCCACGCCGTTTTTCATCAGGTTCATAGGCACCATGGCAAACTGCACCGTGCCGCCGCCCTGAATAAAGAGCACTTTATAGTTGTCGGGAATCCCCATCAGCTTCCGCAGGTCAGCTTCCGCTTCGTCCCGGATCTGCTGGAACACCTGGGAGCGATGACTCATCTCCATGACACACATGCCGCTGCCGTGGTAGTTCATCATCTCAGCGGCAATCTCTTCCAGCACTTCTTCCGGCATCATCGCCGGGCCAGCGGAAAAATTGTAGGTCCGTCCGTATTTCATGCGCGTTTCCTCCATCTTTCTGAATAGAATCTAACCGGACGGCTGACGGAAGCAGGCGGCTCTCTGCCGCCTGCCTCTCCGGCCTTCAGGGTGCCTCCAGTATACGACAGGCTGCCAGAACAATCAACTGACCGGAAGAAGTTTCACAAAACGCCCAAAAATCAGGAGAAAACCGAAATTACAATGCATAAAATGAACAATACAGAAATGGACTCACTGCGGGAAATATAAAAAATGAGAAAGAGCACGGAGAAAGACGCGAAACCTGGAACGGAGATTGCAATCCTGTGGAAAATTTTATATAATTTTAACCGAATCTGACAAGCGGGCGGAACGGAGCCGTCCAGAATCTGGAAGAATCGAGGAAGGACTATGAGACCGGACGGGACCCGTTTGCGAAATCTGACACCTATCGTGCAGGCACTGCCCTATATCATGCCACGTCGTTTTGATGCCCAGAACTGGGCCACGGACTATGTGGACGAGGATCTTCTGCGTGCCTACATCCGTCAAAAGCGGCGGGAGGGGCAGCATGTGACCCACATGAGCGTTCTGGTGGCGGCTTACTACAAGGCGGCGCTGGAGCATCCCAAGGTAAACTGCTTTGTGATGAATCGCAAGGTGTATCAGCGCAATCATTTCTGCTTCAGCTTTGTGCTGCTCAAGACCCGGGCGGACGGTACGCCGGACGAGACCGCCCTGAAGATCTTTCTGGAGCCGGAGGACGATGTGTTCACTATTGCCCGGAAGATCAAAGAGCATATTGACCGCAATCTGCAGACCACTCACAATAACCAAACAGACCGGTTTGCCAGCTTCGCATTTTCTCTGCCGCTGCTGCCCCGGCTGGTGTTTGGCCTTGCGTATCACCTGGATCTCCACGGCCTGCTGCCCCGGAAGATCATCGACTTGAGTCCCTTTCACACCAGCCTCTTTATCACCAATCTCGCCTCCATCAATACCACCTGCATTTTCCATCACTGCTATGAGTTTGGCACTACCGGTGTTTTCATCTGCATGGGGCGGCCGGTGCCGGACCCCACGGCGCCGGAGGGCAGCCGGAAAAAGCTGCTGCCCCTGGGCGTGGTGATGGACGAGCGCATTGCAACCGGCATTGAATACTCCCGCTTTTTCGCGGCCTTCAGCCGTTACCTGCGCAAGCCGGAGATCCTGGAGCAGCGGCTGGACGGGAAGGTGCCGGGACTTATGGCCTCAAAGCTGTAAACACCCGGAATAAAGAGGAGAGAGAACATATGGGAAAAGGATTTGGAAGCCGGGCCGCGGCGTGGTGTGTCCATACGGGCCTATACATCCGGGCGTTTATCAAATGGCTGCTGGTAGCGGCGGTAATGGGGACCTGCTGCGGCGTGGTGGGCTCCCTCTTTCACATCGGCATCAACGGGGCCACGGCCCTGCGGGGGGCGCACCCGTGGCTTTTGTGGTGCCTGCCGCTGGCGGGCCTTGTGATCGTAGGTTTTTATAAGCTGACAAAGACAGAGGGGCAGGGGACCAACGACATCATCGAGGCAGTCCACCATGGCAAGGTGCTCTCCATCTGGCTGCTGCCGGCTATCTTTGTCAGCACGGTGCTGACGCACCTGTGCGGCGGTTCTGCCGGGCGGGAGGGCGCCGCACTGCAGATGGGGGGTACCATCGGCAGTTTTGTGGGGCATCTGTTCGGTTTGGATGACCGGGACCAGCGGACGGCCACCATGGTGGGCATGGCGGCATTTTTCTCCGCATTGTTCGGGACGCCGCTGGGCGCTACGATTTTTGCCATCATGGTCATCAGTGTGGGCGTGCTGTACCACGCGGCGCTGGTGCCCTGTCTCACCGCTGCCCTGATCTCCTACGGCGTGTCGCTGGCCATGGGGGTTGAGCCGACAAGGTTTACGGTCGCCGCACCGGCGCTGGAGCCGGGAATGCTGGTACGGACGGCGATTCTGGCGGCACTTTGCGCGCTGGTGTCGCTGCTGTTCTGCAATACGCTCCACTTTGTGGAAAACCTGCTCAAACACTGGCTACCCAATGCCTGGGTGCGGGCAGTGGTGGGCGGCGCGGCGGTGGTGGCGCTGACCTATCTCTGCGGTACCACAGACTATAACGGTGCGGGCATGGAGATCATCACCGCGGCGGTAGAGCAGGGAAGTGTCCGTCCTGCCGCCTTTTTGCTCAAGATCCTCTTCACCGCCGTGACGCTGGGGGCCGGCTTCAAGGGCGGTGAGGTGGTCCCGTCGTTTTTTGTGGGCGCCACCTTCGGCTGCTTGGCAGGTCCGCTGCTGGGGATTCCGGCGGGGTTTGCAGCGGCGCTGGGATTGGCGGCGGTGTTCTGCGGTGCCACCAACTGTCCGGTGGCGTCCATGTTTTTGGCGGTGGAACTGTTCGGCGCCGACGGGCTTTTGTATTTCGCATTGGTCTGCGGGATCAGCAACATGCTCTCCGGCTATAACGGACTCTACTCCAGT